>JANNRY010000356.1:0-19058 GCA_031401935.1 Betaproteobacteria bacterium
CACGGACACCGCCGTTGGCACTAATGATTGCGGTGGGTAGACTGTTCCCAAGACGCGACCGCGCGCCGTGGATTGAACCGGTCGCGGTCAACCAGCTGTACCAAATGCTCGAAGCTGATCCAACTCTGCAAGGCTGGATACCCTCCCGTACGCTACGCGTCGCCAGTGGCTTTTATACCTCTCAAGCATTGGAGCTGGTGCGCGCATGAAAGTGTTCTTCCCCACATTAAACAAGACCATCAACAGGAGTTGGATGTCTGTGGGAATGCGCTTTCTTCCATTCGCCGATTCAGCAACGGCAGACCTGCCGCTCGGTCGCCTGCTGCGTTTGTCCTTGTTTCAGGTCACCGTGGGCATGGCGATGACGTTGATGGTCGGGACACTCAATCGGGTCATGATTGTTGAACTCGGTGTGGCCGCTTGGCTGGTAGCAGCAATGGTCGCATTGCCGATCCTGTTCGCACCGTTCCGTGCGCTGGTGGGATTCAAATCCGACACTTACCGGTCGGTGTTGGGTTGGAAACGCGTTCCCTTCATCTGGATGGGTACGCTAATCCAGTTTGGCGGGTTTGCGATCATGCCTTTTTCTCTGCTGATTTTGTCTGGCGATACACAGGGGCCAATCATCTACGGGCACATCGGCGCCGCACTCGCTTTTCTGATGGTGGGGGCCGGTCTGCACACGACGCAGACGGCGGGATTGGCATTGGCCACAGACCTTGCAGCACCCGCTTCGCGTCCGCGCGTAGTCGCGCTCATGTACGTGATGTTGCTGCTTGGCATGGTTGTAAGTTCATTTTTATATAGCGCACTGCTGGAGAATTTTTCTCAGTTGCGGCTCATTCAGGTGGTGCAGGGAACTGCTGTTGTCACCGTCGTGCTGAACGTCATTGCGCTCTGGAAACAAGAAGCGCGTGACCCCGTCAAAACCAGCAGTGATCTGCCGCGCGCGGCCTTTCGCGATGCATGGCAGATATTTCGCCGCGAGCCCGGTGCATTGCGATTGTTATTCGCGGTTGGATTTGGTACAGCTGCATTTAACATGCAAGACATTGTGCTGGAGCCTTATGGTGCTGAGGTTTTCAAACTCAGCGTATCCGCAACCTCACTGCTGACGGCCTTACTAGCCAGTGGCGCACTTTGCGCGTTTGCATTGTCGGCACGATGGCTGAGTAGCGGAACCAATCCCCATCGTCTGGCTGCCTGCGGAATAATGGCGGGCATCGTTGCGTTTTCCTGTGTCGTGTTTGCGGCACCACTGGATTCCCCGTTCCTGTTCCGTCTCGGCACCGTATTGATTGGTTTTGGTGGTGGATTGTTCGCGGTGTCCACATTGACAGCCGCAATGGGTATCGAAACACGCGGCTACACGGGGCTGGCACTCGGCGCTTGGGGTGCCGTGCAGGCAACTGCGGGGGGCGTTGCTGTCGCTGCGGGCGGAGCCATTCGCGACATTGTGTCCACGCTTTCTTCCCAAGGCACGTGGGGTGTGGCCCTGATGGATCCTTCAACCGGCTACAGCTTCGTTTACCACCTCGAGATACTTTTATTGTTTATTACGTTGGCGGTAATCGGACCGCTCGTGCGCACTACCAGGTCTACCACCGCAGAACCCTATTCGCTGCAAAACAAGAAGTTCGGTCTAGCCGAGTTTCCCAGCTAGTCCTGTCCGTTGCAAAACGTATTTGTCATCCGTCACAAGGAGGTAATGCATATGCAAACTGGTGCCCTCACGCAATACATCGATGTTGCGCAAGTCGTGCTGTATCTGTTCTGGATATTTTTTGCCGGACTCATCTTCTACCTTCACCGCGAAAACAAGCGCGAAGGCTATCCACTGGAATCGGAACGCTCGGCGCACGTGACCGTGCAGGGTTTTCCGTCGATTCCCGAGCCGAAAACCTATTTGTTGCGTGACGGCTCAACCCGGATCGCGCCCAACACCAACAACGGCGGCGTTGTGTCCGATCTGAAAGCAGTGCCGTCCGCCGGGTTCCCTGGCGCCCCATTGGTGCCGACAGGTAACCCGATGCTCGACGGTGTCGGCCCCGGTGCGTATGCGATCCGCCCTGACATACCCGACATGACAGTAGATGGCAGACCAAAGATCGTCCCAATGCGCGTGGCCACAGATTTCCATCTGGAAAAAGGTGACCCCAACCCGGTTGGCTTGGAGGTCATTGGTGCAGATGGCAAGGTGGGCGGCGTCGTCACTGAAGCGTGGGTGGATCGTGCTGAATGTTTGTTGCGGTACCTTGAAGTGCGCGTTACGGCAGCGAACAACCAAACGCACCAGGTGTTGCTGCCAATAAATTTTTGTCGCATCGGTCGCGATGTGAAGGTCAGATCAATCTTCGCCCATCATTTTGCCGATGTACCGAGCACAAAGAGTACCGAGTCCATCACGCTGATGGAAGAGGAACGCATCATGGCCTACTACGGTGGCGGCACGCTTTACGCTGAGGCTTCCAGACAGGAGCCATTACTGTGAGCGGAATTCATATTTCTCCGGAACACGAGTTCGAGGCACAGTACGGCCTGCCGCAAGCGTTACCTAATGATGAGAAGCTGTTGTGGCAAGGCTCACCGCAATGGCGGTCACTGGCCATTGGCGCTTTTCATCTGCGTAAGCTCGCGATTTACTTCGCGGTGCTACTCGCACTGCGCATGACGTTTGCGCTTGCTGACGGCGCAAACATGGGCGAAGCGCTGGTTTCAACCGGCATTTTGCTTCCACTGGCGCTTTTCGCGCTGGGACTCGTGACATTGCTAGCGTGGCTAAGCGCACGCACCGCTGTTTATTCCATCACCAACAAGCGGGTGGTCATGCGCGTCGGCGTCGTGTTATCGGTGACATTTAATCTCCCTTTCAGCCGGATCGAATCGGCAGCATTGAAGTGTCTCCCGGACAACAGCGGCGACATTCCTCTTGCGCTCAGCGGCACCGACCGTATCGCCTACCTGCATCTTTGGCCGCACGCTCGCCCATGGCGACTGGCAAAACCGGAGCCGATGCTGCGATCCGTGCCGGACGCAGCACATGTCGCGGAACTGCTGGCAAAAGCAATGGCAGAAAGTACTGGCGGATTCGCGAACGCACCTGCCGCACCAGCAGCGGATCAAAACAGACAACGCGGCGCGATGGGCAACGCCAATGGCAATGGTAACGGTCTTGCGACCGCATCCTGAATCGAAGCCCATGACCACCACAACTGTAAACCGCGATAGTTTCCCGACAAAACCATTATTTGCAATTGGGCTGTTGCTCCTTGTGGCCTTGCTGTCCGTTACTGCGGTGCGGGTCACAAAAATCGGCGCGAATGAAACAGTCAAGGATGCTGCGATCACCGAGCGCGCTTTGCGCTTTGAAGATCGCAACGATGGCAGCATCGTGGTCCTCGATGCACAGACGCGTTCGGAAATCGCACAAATCGCGCCCGGAACAAACGGTTTTCTGCGCAGCACATTGCGTGGGCTGGCCCGTGAGCGTAAACGCCGTGAGATTGGCGCGGAGCCGCCATTCATACTGTCTATTCGCGCCGACGGTCGCTTGACCCTGGAAGATCCCGCGACCGTCAGGCAAGTCGATCTGGAGGCGTTTGGCGCGACCAACGCCACTGTGTTCCGGCAATTTCTCCCCGGCCCACAATCTTCGGCGCAATCTCCGGGCGTCACCATCATCAATCGGTAACAGCCCAAATTACATCCGATCAGGAATCAGCCATGTCAGACCAGCCAACCATCAATTCCCCCGAAGACACCACACGCATGGCAAAGGCGGACACGCTGCTTAGCCCGCGTTTTTACACCACCGATTTCGCTGCGATGAATCGTATCGACGTGAACCCGATCCGCGCCGAGTGGAACCAGATGATGAAAGAATACGAGGGCGACAACAATCATGACCACTTTCAGCGCACACCTGAATTTGCGGCAGAACTGAAAGAGTTACCGCCGGCGTTGCGTCAGGAGTTTCTGGATTTTCTGGTCAGCTCGCTTACGTCAGAGTTCTCCGGGCAGATTCTCTACAACGAAATCCGCAAGAACGTCGACAACCCCGACATCAAGCAGCTCATGACCTTTATGGCACGCGATGAGTCGCGCCACTCTGGCTTCATCAATCAATCTCTGCGTGATTACGGCCTCGCCGTTGACCTGGGCGGATTGAAGCGCACCAAGGCGTACACCTACTTCAAACCGAAGTATGTTTTCTACGCGACGTACCTTTCCGAGAAGATCGGCTATGCGCGCTACATCACCATCTTTCGCCACTTCGAACGCTATCCAGAAAAACGCTTTCACCCGATTTTTCGCTGGTTCGAACGCTGGTGCAACGACGAATTCCGGCACGGCGAATCGTTCGCGCTCATCATGCGTGCGAATCCAAAATTGCTAACCGGGCTCAACCTCTACTGGATCCGCTTTTTTCTGTTGGCGGTATA
Source organism: Betaproteobacteria bacterium (assembly GCA_031401935.1). GTDB lineage: Bacteria > Pseudomonadota > Gammaproteobacteria > Burkholderiales > Usitatibacteraceae > UKL13-2. The sequence continues at coordinate 4,443 of JANNRY010000356.1, forward strand.
CGCAACCATGTACGTGCGCGATCACACCCGCCCAGCGCTGTACGTCGCGATGGGGCTAGACCCTACCGAGTACGACTACAAGGTTTTCAACATCACCACCGAAATCACCAAGCAGGTTTTTCCGATTTCGCTCGATACCGACAGTCCAGCGTTCCGTGCAGGACTGGCAAGAATGTTGCACATTTCGGATGCGATCAAACACGCGAAAGCGCAAGGCGGCGTGATGGGCAAGATCAAACACGCAGGCTGGGCTGTCGCCGGGTTGGCCACATTTGTGCGGCTCTATTTCATGCCGGTGAAGCATCACGCTTTGCCACAGCAAGTTCGCATGGTGCCCGCCTGGTAGGCGTGGCCACAACGCGCAGTCGAAAGTAAAGAGTGGATACCATCATCGGCGCAATCCTGTTCACGCTGTTCCTTTGGTGGTTCAGCACCGGGCTGATCCTGTATCTCGATGGCCTTCCGCAGCGCACGTTTACCTTCAGTTTGGCTGGTGCAGGCGTAGTTGCGCTGGGTGCGTTGATCGTCCTTGCCGTCGCGAGCCGTGAAACCACTGGCAGCGCGGCCTACCTCGCCTTCACCTGCGCATTGCTAATCTGGGGGTGGCAGGAAATGGCCTTCCTGATGGGCTGCGTGTCAGGGCCACGGCGCAGCGCGTGCCCCAAGGGCGCGAGTGAGTGGGAGAAATTCCAATTCGCCACCGAAACGATTCTGTATCACGAGCTGGCACTCGTCGGTTGCCTACTGCTCATCTACGCGGCGACATGGCAGCAGCCCAATCAGATCGGCGTTGAAACTTTTCTGGTGCTGTGGGTGATGCGGTTATCGGCCAAGCTCAATTTATTCTTTGGCGTGCGCAACCAATACGCCAATTTCCTGCCGCCACATTTAGCCTATCTAGCAAGCTACTTCGGCAAGCGCTCGCTGAATTTATTGTTTCCCGTTTCAGTTACCGCTGCGAGCATTGTCGCATTCGTGATGTGGCAGGCGGCACTTTCCACGCATGTCAGCGCACACGAAATGGCGGGCTACAGCTTGTTGGCAACGCTGCTCAGCCTTGCGGTGCTGGAGCACTGGTTTCTGGTGCTGCCGCTGCCGGTGGAAAGCATGTGGCGCTGGGCGCTGGGGTCGCGTGGCGCTGCGGCAACCAGTAGGACAAAATAACGTAGATGTCCATTTGACGGGGTGTTTCAGGCATAAATAGCCTGAGAAGCGCGCCAGTGCTTGTGTTCTGTTAAATACAAAGCAGGGCGCGCAAGCCGCATCTCCACTCACTCATTCGCCAACGCCCTCTTCCGCCGCTCCATCATCCGCCAGATAAACGGCGTGAAGATCAGCTGCATCGCCAGCTCCATCTTCCCGCCCGGCACCACAATCGTATTGGCGCGCGACATGAATGAATCGTGGACCATGCTCAACAGATATTGAAAGTCGATGCCCTTCGGATTGGCGAAACGGATGACGACCAGACTTTCATCGGGCGCCGGAATTTCTCTTGCGATAAACGGGTTGGACGTATCGACGCAGGGCACGCGCTGAAAATTGACGTGCGTTTTGGAGAACTGCGGGCAGATGTAATGCACGTAGTCGGGCATGCGGCGAAGGATGGTATCGGTGACGGCTTCGGTTGAATAGCCGCGCTTGGATTTATCGCGCCAGAGTTTTTGAATCCATTCCAGATTGATCACCGGCACCACGCCGATCAGCAAGTCCGGATATTGGGCAACGTTGAATTCAGGCGTCACCACGCCACCGTGCAGGCCTTCGTAAAACAATAGATCCGTCTCAGTAGGCAGCTTCGCCCATGGCGTAAAGGTGCCCGGCTTCTGCTGGTAGCGCGTGGCTTCCTCGTCGTCGTGCAGGTAGTGGCGCGTCGTGCCGCTGCCGGTGAGGCTGTAATCTCGAAACAGTGCCTCAAGTTCTTCGAAAAGATTGTTGTCGATACCGAAATGGCTGAAATGTTCGTCGCCTCGTTGCTCGGCTTCAGCCAATTTTATTTTCATCTCGGCACGGTCGTAGCGATGGAAACTATCGCCCTCGACGATTGCAGCCGATACCTTGTCACGGCGAAAAATATTCTCGAACGTGCGCGTGACCGACGTCGTGCCCGCGCCTGAGGAACCGGTGATGGCAATGATGGGATGCTTTTCTGACATTTTATTTACCTTACGCGGGCGACCGAAACAGACTGCGCTCCTGAAACAGCGGCGCACCGAGATCATCGCTCGCCGGTTCATTGTGGTAACGCTCGATGCGTTCGACTTCGTTCTTTGAACCGAACACAAAGCCGATGCGCTGATGCAACGACGTGGGACGGACATCCATGACGGGCTGTCGCCCGGTGCTAGCACGCCCACCTGCTTGCTCAATAATCATGCCGATGGGATTGGCTTCGTAAAGCAGCCTTAGCCGCCCCGGTTTGGCCGGTTCCTTGGTATCGCGTGGATACAGAAACACGCCGCCTCGCATCAGGATGCGATGTGCTTCGGCAACCAGCGACGCAATCCAGCGCGTGTTGAAATCGCGACCGCGCGGCCCCGTCTTGCCGGCCAGACACTCATCGACATAGCGTTTCACAGGAGCTTCCCAGAAGCGGCTATTGGAAGCATTGATGGCGAACTCCTGCGTCTCGACCGGTACGCGAATCTCAGGATGGGTCAGGATAAATTCGCCGAGCAGGGGATCGAGCGTAAAGCCATTGACGCCATTGCCAACCGTCAACACCAGCATCGTCATTGGCCCATAAATCGCGTAGCCTGCGGCGACTTGCTGCGCACCAGCCTGCAGGAAATCAGCGGTTTCGACATTTTCATTCGTGCGGGTTGTCCGGAGCACCGAAAAAATACTCCCGACCGAAACGTTGACGTCGATGTTGGAGGAGCCGTCGAGCGGATCAAACACGAGTAAATACTTCCCGCGTGGATATGCGGCAGGAATGTCGTAGTGCGTATCCATTTCTTCCGACGCCATAGCGGCCAGATTGCCGCCCCACTCGGTCATACGAATAAACGTTTCGTTACTCAATACATCGAGCTTCTTTTGCGTTTCGCCCTGAACGTTTATGATCGCGTCGGCGTTGCCCACAGCGTTGCCCAACACACCACCCACCGCGCCGCTGGCGACCATGCTGGAAATCTGCTTGCAGGCCAGCGCGATATCGAGAATGAGGCTATTGAAATCGCCTGTTGCGAGTGGAAAACGCCGCCGTTCTTCGATCAGGAAGCGGGTTAACGTAAGTCGATTGGCGCTTAATTCATTCACGGCCATGCGATGCTCTCGATAAAAATTGAATCATGGTTTTATTCCTGGTTTGCGGACATATACTAAATCGAGAGTCAGATTCGCGGTCACAAACATGCGCTATTGTCCATTGCGCGCGACCAATAACGCTTCGATCTGTTGCAACCCAAGCATAGGCGCGCCAATGCGCGAAGTAATTTCTGGATCAAATGGGTTGCGATCATCACCCAGATGGGGCAGCACCAACGTTGCGCCCACAAAGTTGCTGTCGCTACTCCATTGCGTGGGTGTGACGACGGTGGCAAGTCCGGCTGCCGTCGCGGCGCGCAGCCCATTCACCGAGTCTTCAAATGCGACGCACTGTGCCGCCGGAACACGCAGGGTGCTCAAGACAAGATTATAAATGTCAGGTGCCGGCTTTTTGTACGCGACAACATCGCCCGCGCCAATCGCATCAAACCAGGCCATGCGATTTCGACCCCAGGCAGAATCGATCAGGACCCTGACGTTGTCCAGTGTGGTGGTCGTTGCGATGCCAATACGCACCCCGGCGCTACGTGCTTCATCGAGCAGGCGCATCACGCCGGGTCGAAACGCGAGCTGTCCACGATTTACACGTTCTTCATAGATGGCTGTTTTCGTCCGATGGATCATCGGGATCCGCTCAATCATTGCTTTGCGCTCCACGGCGCTCGTTGGCAACATATCGACATAGTGTGCAATACGCTCCTTACCCCCCGATGTTTCCAGTAATTTTTTATACTGCAAACTGCTCCACTGCCAATCGAGGCCCATTTCCAGAAATGCGTCATTGAACGCCTGACGATGGACTTCCTCCGTGTCGGCCATCGTGCCATCGACATCGAAAATGAGTCCTCTCAATACAGTGTTACCCATTGCTTGATGAATCCGAGAAGACACGGCTGGCGAGCAAGTCACCCGCTTGAATCGTGCTGAGCGCTTCACGATCAACCGGTGCGGAAGGCGTGGCCAACAACCGCGACGCATGTCGCAGTCGCGCCCGATCCAATGCGTTGCGCACGCTGCGCGCATTGGCAAAGTGTGGTTGCGTCATACGTCGGCGCAAGTATTCGACAAACGTGGCGGCGGCATTATCGTCGAAACGATATTGCATCTGTTCAAGCATTAGGGTTGCGATCAGGCAAAGCTCATCAGCAGCGTAATCGGGGAAGTCGATGTGATGCGCGATACGCGAAGACATACCCGGATTCGATTCGAAAAATCGCGCCATACGATCCTTGTAGCCGGCCAAAATCACGACGATATCGTCCCGCTGGTTCTCCATCACCTGTAGCAGTATTTCAATTGCCTCCTGACCGTAATCGCGCTCGTTTTCTGGCCGATAGAGGTAATACGCCTCGTCGATGAACAGCACACCACCCATGGCTTTCTTTAATACTTCTTTGGTTTTAGGCGCGGTATGACCGATGTATTGGCCGACCAAATCATCGCGGGTCACCGCCACCAGATGCCCTTTACGCACGTAACCCAAGCGATGAAGAATTCCGGCCATGCGCAAGGCAACCGTCGTTTTACCGGTGCCAGGATTGCCGGAAAAGCACATGTGCAAGCTTGGTGCGCCCGCGTTCAACCCGTGTGCGGCTCGAAGCTTATCCACCAGCAACAGCGCTGCGATATCGCGAATGCGCGCCTTTACAGGTGCGAGGCCGATGAGATCCTGATCTAATTGTTCCAGTAACTCGGTTGCGCCGGAGCCCGCTAACGCATCGCTCAATGTAGGCGTTGCAGACTCCGTGTTCATTGTTGTTGACATGAAAGATGCGCGCTGAACTTATGCGTAACGCGAACCATCCGGCTTCGCGGCAACGGCATAGCTTTCAATGCTGTAGCGAATCGTACGCCCGGGTTCCTCGGATCGCACCAGACGAAATCCCGGTTCGTTCGCAGGCCGGTTCACGATGAAGGCCAGCACGACAGACTCCGTGCCGTGCGTGGAGTCAAAAGCCGTCAAACGAACGTATTGGTTGGGGAACGTGCTACGGCAATGGTTAATTTCCATGAGGATACCTGCCGGATCCTTCAAGTCGAACATCGGCATGCCGAACATTTCCCAGTAGGTATTGCGCGGATGCGGGTCGTCCGTATATTCGACACCAATCGCCCAGCCTTTAGACAGGCAATACTCAATTTGCGCAATGATTTGCGCATCGGTCAGGTCGGGTAAAAACGAAAAAGTGCCTTGGGTAAGTCTCATGATTTCTCCAGAATAAACACAGATCAGGAAACGGTGGCTGTCGGCACAAAATCCGAGGTGTCTGTAGATGTGTAGTTGAAGCTAATATCGCCCCAGGTATCGAGTGCCGCGCGCAGCGGGCCACACCATTTGGCAGCGTCGCGCAAAATATCCAGTCCTTCGTTCTTGATATCGCGGCCCTCATTGCGCGCCAGAACCATCGCCTCCAGTGCAACGCGGTTGGCGGTTGCGCCAGCCTGAATTCCCTCCGGGTGGCCGATGGTGCCGCCCCCAAATTGCAACACCACATCGTCCCCAAAAAGATCGAGCAATTGGTGCATCTGGCCCGCATGGATGCCGCCGGACGCGACCGGCATGACTTTGCGTAAAGCAGCCCAATCCTGGTCGAAGAAAATACCGCGCGGAAGATCGACGCGTGTATGTGTGTCACGACAAATGTTGTAGTAACCCTGCACCGTCAGCGGATCACCTTCAAGCTTGCCGACTGCCGTGCCCGCGTGGATATGATCGACACCGGCCATGCGCATCCACTTGGCGATCACGCGGAAGCTAACGCCGTGATTTTTCTGCCGCGTGTACGTACTGTGTCCGGCACGATGCAGATGCAGCAGCATGTCGTTCTGCCTGCACCAATGGCTCATGGACTGGATGGCGGTATAGCCAATCACCAAATCGATCATGATGATGACTGAACCCAGCTCCTTGGCGAACTCGGCGCGCCGGTACATTTCCTCCATCGTCCCGGCTGTGACATTCAGGTAGCTGCCCTTGACTTCGCCAGTTGCTGCGGATGCCTTGTTCACTGCGTCCATTACGAACAGGAAGCGGTCACGCCAGTGCATGAACGGCTGCGAGTTGATGTTCTCGTCGTCCTTCATGAAGTCGAGACCACCTTTGAGACCTTCATATACGACGCGGCCGTAATTGCGGCCAGATAATCCCAGCTTGGGCTTGGTCGTCGCACCCAGCAATGGACGGCCAAATTTATCGAGGCGTTCGCGCTCAACAATGATGCCGGTAGGCGGACCGGGAAATGTTTTCAGGTAAGCGACGGGAAAGCGCATGTCCTCCAGACGTAGCGCCTTCAGCGGTTTGAAGCCAAACACATTGCCGATGATGGAAGCGGTCAAATTCGAGATCGACCCTTCCTCGAACAACGACAGATCATAGGCAACATAGCAAAAATATTGTCCCGGTGTGCCGGGCACGGGATCAACGCGATATGCCTTTGCGCGGTACATATCGCAGGCAGTGAGCCTGTCCGTCCACACCACCGTCCAGGTCGCTGTCGATGACTCACCCGCGACTGCCGCAGCAGCCTCAACAGGATCAACGCCCTCCTGCGGCGTGATGCGAAACAAGGCCACGATATCGGTGTCTTTGGGCTGGTAGTCACCGTCCCAGTAGCCCATCTGTGCATATTTGAGTACGCCAGCAGAATAACGCTTCTTGGCATCCATCAAAACCGTCCCCTCGTTTTTCTCACTCATATTTTTCCCGGTTTAGGTATTAGATGCGAAAGTCTAGGAGCAAAGATAAATAAGGGATAGTCACTTTTTTTTATAAGTACAATAAGGTTTTACTTATGCTGGAAAGTCCATGAAGAACGCAACTTTCAGACAATTAAAAATCTTCGAGGCAGCGGCGCGGCACTTAAATTTTTCCCGTGCGGCTGACGAACTTCACCTGACGCAGCCGGCCATATCGATGCAAATCAAGCAGATCGAGGCCCACGCGGGTGTGGCGTTATTTGAGCAAGTGGGAAAGAAAACTTTTCTGACACAAGCGGGCGAGGAAGTGCGCCGATTGGCGCTCAACGTACTCAGTCGTGTGAAAGATTGCGAGGATACTCTCGCCGCTTTTCGCGGCGTGAAGGGCGGGCATCTTGAACTCGCCGTGGTCAGCACCGCCAAATACTTTGCGCCGCATCTTCTGTCTGCATTTTCAAAACGCCATGCTGGCGTCACTGTCAAACTCTCCGTCAACAACCGGGAGCAGGTAATACAGCAATTGCAGGAGAATCGGGTAGATCTTGCGATAATGGGCAGACCACCACGCGGGATGGATGTACTTGTGTCGGTATTCGCCAAACATCCACATGGCATTATTGCGCCGCCCGATCATCCCTTCGCGAAGAAAAGGCGTATCGACTTGAAAACGCTGGCGAGCGAAAATTTTCTGATCCGTGAAGCTGGATCCGGAACACGCGTTTCCATGGAAAAAGTGTTTTCTGAGCGCGGCTTACGGCCTGCCAGCAGTATGGAGCTTGCCAGCAATGAGACGATCAAACAGGCGGTCATGGCCGGCTTGGGGTTGAGCTATCTATCGCTTCATACAGTGGGCCTCGAACTACAAACGGCAAAGCTTGTGCGTCTCGATGTAGTGGGTACTCCCGTCGTGCGCGAGTGGAACGTAATCCAGAGAGCAGGCAAAAAGCTCTCACCGATGGCCGAAGCCTTCCGCGACTTTCTTATCGAACGAGGTGCCAAACTTATCGAGCAAACCACTCGTGTGGTGGTGCGCCAGTAATACCGCGCGAACCAGAGTCTTGCATTACTGAATGCGCCAATCTGCTCCGTTATACTGCGCACAATGACGAACAATAGTGCAAACCCATGACGATTGCCACCAACCTCGCCGGGTTGCTGCGTAGCGAAACGAAAAGCTTGCACACTGCAGCAGAGCGAGCGGGCATCATGCCGGACATGCTCCGTGGCCGGGTTGACCGTGCGACATACTGCAAGCTTCTGCGCAATTTTTACTTGATTTATGCAGCGCTGCAAACCGCACTTGAACGTAACGCGTCGCTGCCGCTGCTGGGTGCAGTGCATTCTCCTGAATTAAATCGAACTACGTCGCTGGCAACCGACTTGCATTTTCTACACGGCCAACTATGGGCAAAAGATATCCCGCTTGCATCGGCTGGCATTGAATACGCACAGCGCCTGAATGAACTTGGCGATCATGATCCGGCATTGTTGGCCGCGCATGCCTACGTGCGCTACATGGGCGATCTCAGCGGCGGCCAGATGTTGAGGACAATCATCGGCGATGCACTACAACTTGCCGATAGCGACGGGGTACGCTTCTACGAATTCGCAGCGCCAGGGGCGACTGCACTGGCGAAGAATTTTCGCGAGGGACTTGGATCAATCGATTTGGATGTCGCATTGACCGAACGTATCATTACCGAGGCGAAGTCCGCGTTCGGGCGCCATATCGACTTGTTCAACGAGTTGGCACAAGCAACCACGTTAAGCAGATAGCTTTTACGGGCTGCGGTTATGCGCGCGCAGTTGCCGATATAGCGCGGCGGCGCGCTTGGTGGACGCTGCAAGCTCTTCAAGCAATGGCACTGCCGACGCGACAGCAGACGTATCGGTAATTTCCATCGCAGCCAGATTGGCGTTGGCAAGAATTGCGCCCATCACTGCATCGGGTTCGCGCGACAGTCGGGAGCCCGACTCACCCAACTCCTCAGCGCGCTGCGTCTCCGCGATGGCGGTTTCGAATTGATGACGTGCTAACGCTGCATTCCGGCTGTGGGTAAGATCGGTGAGTATGACGATGAAACCAAGCGTGGTTCCATTGACGCCAGGCACAGCGTCTGCGCGCATGCGCACCGAAAGATTGTCAGCGCCGGATACAACGAGATCGCCACGCCATGGCCGACGGTCCGCAACCAATGTGCTGAACATTGCCTGAACCGCGCCAGACTCGGTGAAGTAATGGGCAAGGTCCTCAAGTTTTGTGGGCTTATCGTTTTCGTCGTGCAATAGCTTGAGAAACGATTCATTCAGAAACAGGATACTGCCTACATCGTCTGCGATCACGACCGGCTCCATCGCATTGGCCACTTCCCGACGCACCTCCGTTAACTGGTGCTGCGCGATGAGTAACCTCACGACTTGAACCTGCAACATAAAATCTGCGAGTGAATTACCGATCGCGAGCGCCAGAACAGTGTCTGCCTTGGTCCATCGAACTGCGCTGCCACGAACGATTTCCGACCACACGGCAAATGAGCGGCGCGGCGAAAGCGTGAGCGGATCATTGTCGAGCATCGGTTTTGAAGGATCGCCCGCCCACTTCACTTCTGATACCTGCTCTGGCCTGAACCACATCAGAAAGTCGGGTTGTGACGGCGAAAGTTGAACGGCAAGTACGCCGCTCGCAGTAGGAGAAATTGATGCCAGCGCCGGATTCTCGCGGCTAATCGACGAGCAACTAAATAGCGCATCCGTTGCCTGCGTAGCCATCCAGCGTGTCAATGCGCGCAAATCCGGCGTGGCGGGCACATCACCAGCAGTCATCACGTCACCGTCGTGGACCAAAGCAACACCGGTAGCCTCCAGCGGTTGCAGCAGGGCACGCGGTTGCTGGAACAGGGCGGCGCGCCAGTCGCCATCGGTAGAGGTCGCATCAATGAGCCGCAACTCCAGCCGCCGCAACAATACATCCACCTGGCCCTGCACATAATTTTCCAGCGCTGCGATGCGCGTGGAGATTACCTCGCCAAGCAACTCCGCCGCCGCGCGTATCCCGTAGGCGACTGGAAGTGGCGAATAGTGATGGCATGCGACGAGCCCCCACAACTGCCGTTCCCGCACCAGCGATACCACCAGCGTTGCCGTCACGCCCATGTTCTTCAAATACTGTATGTGCAGAGGCGACATGCTACGCAAGTAACACAGAGACATGTCGAGTTCGGTTTGGGTGTCAGGCAATAACAGCGGAACAATAGGAACGGGGTCGTATTGCGCATCCACCAGCACACGGGCCCGATTGCGGATATAGAGCTCGCGTGCGCGCTGCGGAATATCGGTAGCCGGATAATGATGCCCCAATAACGATTCGAGCTTTTCATCGCGCGTCTCGGCAACGATTTCACCATGACCGTCCGGGTCGAATTTGTAGACCATTACCCGGTCATATCCGGTAATCTCGCGAAAATTCGTGACCACGATATCCGTCAGCGCCGGGACGCTCAGCGCCGAGCTGATTTGTTGCACCGCATTGACTATCTTTTTGTTCAGAGTCGCATTGACGACGTCGATGCTCTCGGCATCAAGTGCGGGGAGCAATTCAAGTTCAACGATTATCCGTCCGCCAACATGAGAATGAACCGTGCCTTCAAACTCGCGCCGCACTAATGCATGATCAATATGGCAACGCAGCGGCCTGCGCTCAGCCAGACAGAGGGCGGCATGCACGGTGCGTAGTTGGGCCTGGATATTGCCGCCGAGTACGCCGACGGAACGATTGAGCAGCCCATCGGTGGCGACGCCAAACATTGCGTCCGTGTTGGCACTTGCCTGCATCACCTGGAAGTCGGACTCGCGAAGCACCAACAACACGCCGTGCGGCTGGATCGAGCCCGCCAGATGAATAAGTTCGCGCTCACAATTGGTCAGGTCTGCCTGACCAAATGCGGGACTTGCCAATGAGGTCTTCAACATGTGCTTTTCAGGATGCGCTTCACCATCTGATTAGCGCGCCGCATGCTGCGGCACCACGCTGGCGTTAGTGGAGGTTCCGGGGCGAGACCGGGTTTGCTGCATCGCGCGACTCGTCCATCGAGTAAACGTTTTTCGCGCGCAAGATAAAACCGAATGATGCGTCTTCATCTGCGGGCAGCAACGTTGCCGATAGTTCCACTCGTATCACGCTGCCTTTTTCAGTGCGCAACCTGGCAACAACCATGGGTACGACGCCGTTTTGGACGAGCGCTGAAATTGTCAGCGGAACGGTACGCTCAATAGTGCCGAGCCAGCCGCTGAGGGGACAGCCGATCACTTGAATTTCTTCCTCGGCATCAAGCATCCGCGTAAATGCAGGGTTAGCCATCACGACGTTGCCTTTTTCGTCGGTCACAACGATTGCGTCCTGAGTGCGCTCAACCAATGCCGCCAGCGTTGATTGCGCACCCGGTGCCGCCAATTGATCGGCTGCCAAGCTCGCTCGCAACAGCAACACCGTCGGCCCGTGTGAATTGTATGGTGTGGCAGAAACACGCGCGGTACGACCGCCAAGTGCCAGTCGCACTTTTACCTCAGCGGCATGGCCTGCGGTGAGTGCAGCCGACAGTATTCTTTCCACACTCGACGCAAACTCGGGCGCAATACCGACCGTCGGTGATTTGCCTGCGAGTGCTTCTGTTGTCATGCCGAAGAGCCGTGCGGCGGCATGGTTGGCGTCGGTTATCAGCAAGGTTGCAGGATCGATAACAAGAACTGCATCGGTGGCAATCTGGAACAGCAGGCGATAGCGCGATTCCGCCTGACGCATCTTCCAGTAGTTGCGTTCCATTTCCTGCTGGGTCGTGGTAAAACGCTGCTGCATCGCCATCACGGTACGCAAGTCGCGTCCAACCGCGAGTAGCGGCCCCTGTTTACCGAGTCGCACAATGGTGTACGCAAACGGAATGTCGGGGCCGACCGGGCTTGGGTGACTCAAATGGCGAAGGCGCGAAACGCCGTTGGCCGATACATCATCGAGCAATTCCTCGACCTTCTTGCGCGTATCGGTCGTCACTGTCTCTTCGAGTGAACGACCGACCCAATCTCCGGAGACCATGCGAAGTGCTTCGACATCGGTACCACCAAGCAACACGTCCTGAATAACGCCGTTAGCGTTCAGCACCAACGCGATATCACTGGCCACTTGGACAAGCATATCCGCCAGTTCGGGCGCGTACTCTGATAGCAGGCCTAGGTCTGAGTTTTGATTTGGCGCTTCAACCATGGCACGCGGTCATTGTAATGTGTCGATCAAGGAAAATTGCACAGCATGTCAAGCAGAAACAAGCCGCAGGATTACCTTGAGTTTAGTCCTTTCCTTCGGCGCTGAGAAGAGTCGCTCTCTGATCTCATCTGTGGTACTCAACCAAATTGTGTAACCAGTAAAAAGTCTAGCATTGACGGGCTTCTTCAAGGCATTTATGCCTACGATGCCCGCCAATGCTAGACTTTGATTATTTTTTGAAGTTCATTGCGGTGACCTATTTCTTGACTGGCGCTGCTTTAGTCGCTACTGCTATCGGCTCAGGAGTTGGCACCGCTGGCACGGGAACTGCTGCAAGAATCGCGGTGTAGTCCTTCGCCATTTGGGCACCCAACAACGGTTTATTGACACCCTGGTGGCAGGTCGTACAGTTAACCTTGCCGATATCGCCCTGTGGTCCTTTGCGCTCGGCAGGGAAGGCCGGGGTCAACGGCACCAGATATTTATTATTTACGTCGCGCGCCATGCGGATGCCATGCCATGCGGTGACACGTTGCGGGGTGCTGCCCTCCCATGATGAAAAAGACTGTGAGTTGTGGCAAAACGTGCAATTCACACCCAAGCCTTCCGACATGTGCACCATCAAGGCATAGGTGCTTTCAGTCTCCTGCATCGTATGTTTGGCTGGCGTGGGCAGCGCCGTTGTCGCCGCCACCCGGATTTCCTTCGCGCCCGTGAGATAGAGCGAGAAAGGATCGTATGGCAGGGAAGTCAGGCCTATCGCGGTTGCCGGCTTGTTTTGCCCGGCATCGTTGCCGACCATTCGAGCGGCCTGCTTATTGCCGGCAGGCGCAAACCATATTTCCTGGGGGACAGGTTGCCCACGGTGACAGGTATAGCAAGTCACGCCAGTCGTGCCGACGTGGGCTTTCCAGTCGCTGTTGAGGCTCTGCGTCATCTGCAGCATGCGGCGCGCAACCACTTTGGTGTACAGCGCATCTGATGAAAAGTCGTCGCCCGCTTTATGGCAATAATTGCAGCCTTCTTTGGGGGAAACCCAATTGGTCATCGCCACCATCGTGCGTGTGAATTCACCAATGCCCAGGCCACCGAGGACGGGTACGTTCTTATATATCGAACTCGCGCTCGGTCCGCCCGCAGGTGCCGCGTCGATCACTGCTGGCGGAACGTTTAGGGCAGCCTTTTTCTCGACAGCGCTACGGGTGTTCACGGCACCCATGGCGGTGCCACGATAGCCACCTTGCGTTACTTCCAGCGGTGGCCGTTCCCAGCAGCCGGCCAGCAGAAGTGTCAGCCCCGCCACAAAAACGGATCTAAACGGCATGTTTGTCAGCGTGCTCATTTTGCCACTCCCTGCAACAGTGCCGGATCAACGATGCCCGGGAAAATCGTCGGGTACATTGGCGCAACACCATGTTTGACCGCCCACAAATACCAGTTATCCACCACGGTGCCAGTCAACAGGATGCCGATTCCGCCGGTGATTGGGCAGAGCACTGCAAACCACCAGGCCCAGCGATGGATGGATTCCATAGTGGCGTTAAAGCCCATGGTCCAGCGCCAGAAGAGTGCAGCGCGCTCGGATGCCGTTCCGCGATCCACGATCTGCTCAATTTCGCGCTCGCCGCCAAAGCGGCTGACTGCAAGAATTGTCGCACCGTGCATCGCAAACAACAGCGCGGAGCCGTACAAGAAGACAATCGAAAGCATATGGAAGGGGTTGTAGAAAAGATTGCCATAGCGAATCGAAAACGCTGCGGTCCAATCGAGGTGCGGGAAGATGCCGAACGGTACCGCTTCCCCCCAGCTGCCCATCAGCAACGGGCGGATAAAGCCCAAAACTAAATAGAGCCAGATGGCGGCAGCGAATGCCCACGCCACGTGGGTACCCATACCCAGTGAGCGAGCGCGCCTATACATACGCACGCACCAGAGAACGACCGACAGGGTCAAGAAGAAACCCGCCATCAGCCACCAACCGCCTTTATTGAGTGGTGGAATTTTGATACCGTATTCCGGCGACGGCGGCTCCAGCGCGAGCCATGGCAGCTGGCGCACAAACTGGATCGGGTCCCAGCCTACCGACGCGAGCATATTTAGGCCGATGATCTCAAACGCGATAAATCCACAAAACAGCGACAGCAGCCCGATTGAGCCGAGATAGATTGGTCCGATCTGCGCGTCCCCAATTTTGCCCAGCCAGTAGACAAAGAATGGCGTGCCGCTGCGTCCCATCCAGTCGCCTTTTGGCAGTGCGACACCGGCATAAGCCGAGTGAACCTGAACACGTGTGAAGATATTCTGATATTCCATGGTTTTCCCCTCGCCTATTTCCAAATGGGCAGATTCAGCCACCAGCTCCACCACTCCGGCCAGCCGCGCGTCCAGAATGGCCC
>JANNRY010000357.1:0-4903 GCA_031401935.1 Betaproteobacteria bacterium
GAACTTCCTCGGCCTGATGGGCGCGGCAGCAGTCGCGGGCATCGGCAACAGCGTATTTCATCCCGCCGATTTTGCGTTGATCAATCGCCGCGTGAGCGCGCAACGGCTGGGCCACGCCTTCTCGATGCATGGTCTTGCAGGCAACATTGGATGGGCGGTAAGCACTATCGTGATGCTGGCGCTGGCAACGGCGTTTGGCTGGCGCGCGGCGGGCCTGGGTGCGGCGTTATTTGGTGCGGCTGCGCTTACGTTGCTGATCTGGAAGCGTGATTTGCTGCAATACGAATTGCAGTTGGAGGCGAAGTCGGCTGTAACGGGCAACGCGGCAGCGGGTCCTGCAGCCGCCAACCAAGGCACGTGGTATTTTTTACGCACCTCACTTGTGTGGTACGCGTTTGCGTTCTTTTTCTTTTCCACATTTGGTTTCGGCGCTTTGCAAAATTTCGCGCCTTCGTTGTTGCGCGATTTGTACGGGCTGTCGATTACAGCTGCAACATCGGCGCTCACGATCTATCTCATCGGCAGCTCAATGGGTTTGGTGTGGGGCGGATTTCTCGCCAAGCCGGGCAACGCGCACGAACGTTACGTTGCAGCAGCGCTCGCCAGTGGTGCTGCGTTGGCGGTGCTGTTGTCGTTGGGCGTGTTGCCGGGTTGGCTGGTATTACCGATCATGGCGGCCATGGGTTTTGGTGTCGGCATCGCCGGTCCGTCGCGTGATCTGCTCGTGCGCACAGCCACCAAGGCGCGCCTAGGTGAAGCCGCATTCGGGCGCGTCTATGGCACAGTGTATTCCGGGCTCGATGTCGGGTTGGCGTTATCGCCAATTGCCTTCGGCCTGTTGCTCGACAATCATCTGCCCAAGCTGGTATTTGTCGGTATCGCCGTCACGCTGGTAATGGCCATTGTCGCTGCGTGGGCGCTGGGCCGGGTGGTACTCGCTTATTCACCGAATTCGCCTGTCGCTATAACTCAAGAGCGCAAACACTAGCATTGGCGTGCCTTTCAAGGCAAAAATGCTTGTGTAACCCCGTCAATACTAGTGTTTTCGTGTTTTCATGTGCCATTGAAGGTACTGGCAATAAATTCTGGAGAAATTAATGAAGCCGATTGCCGTACGCGCCTTGAGTTGCAAACTATTCGCCGCTTTGGCCTTGTCAATGTTGCTTGCGCCAGCCGCATCGGCAAAGGAATCCACGACAGCGCCGCCAACGCGTGTCACTAGCGTCGAAGGCATCACTGAATACAAGCTGGCCAATGGATTACGGGTGCTGCTGTTTCCCGATCAATCGAAACCAACCATCACCGTTAACATTACCTATCTGGTCGGCTCGCGCCATGAAAATTACGGCGAAACCGGGATGGCGCATTTGCTTGAACATTTGCTGTTCAAGGGAACGCCGACCAATCCGGATATCGACAAGCAATTCAACCAGCGCGGCGCGCGCTCGAATGGCACCACCAGTTTTGACCGCACCAATTATTTTGAGCTGGTAAAGGCGTCCGACGATAACCTGAAGTGGGCAATCGAGCTGGAAGCCGACCGCATGGTCAATTCCAACATCGCCAAGACCGATCTCGATTCTGAAATGACTGTCGTGCGCAACGAGTACGAGGGAGGCGAAAACAATCCGGGCAGCGTGCTGTACAAACGCATGCGAAGCATTGCGTTCGATTGGCACAATTACCAGAATGCGCCGATTGGTAATCGTTCCGACATCGAAAACGTCAAGATCGAAAATTTGCAGGCGTTCTATCGGCGCTATTACCAGCCTGATAACGCGGTGTTGCTGATTGCGGGCAAGTTTGACGAGTCGATGGCGCTCAAGTTGATTACGGACGCGTTCGGCAAAATTCCCAAGCCAACCCGCGTCCTGCCCAAGCTCTGGACGATTGAACCCACGCAGGATGGCGAACGTAATGTAACGGTGCGGCGCAGCGGCAATATCCAGTTCGTCATGCTTGGCTACAAGGTACCCGGAGTGTTGCATCCAGACACTCTGGCACTCACTTATTTGCTGACCACGCTGGGTAGTTCGCCCAATGGCCGTTTGCACAAATTGCTGGTTGAATCCGGCAAGGCGGCTGGCGTTCAGGCGGGCGGGGGATCAACGGTGGACCCCGGTTTGGCGGTCATTGTTGCCATCGTGAAAGAGGGCGACCCGATTAATGAAGTGCAAAAAACGTTGATTGAATCGGCAGAGAAATTTGCCGCCACGCCGCCGACCAAAGACGAAATGGATCGAGTCCGTACGCTGTTGATCAATGGATATGAGCAGACGCTCAGCTCGCCCGAGGCGCTCGGCGTTGGCATGAGCGAAATGATTGCAGCGGGCGATTGGCGCATGTTCTTTTATTTACGCGATCGCATCAGCAAAGTGACTGCCGATGATGTCGTGCGCGTAGCAAAAACCTATTTAAAACGTGACAACCGCACGGTCGGCATCTTTCAGCCCACCAGCGAGCCCTTGCGCGCAGAGATCCCCGCCGCCCCGCTTGCGGCTGATTTACTCAAAAATTATCAGGCCGTGCAAACCATGACTGCGGGAGAAACTTTTGACCCCGATCCTGCCAATATCGACGCCCGCACCAAGCGCTACGCATTGGCAAACGGGATGAAGGTCGCTCTGCTACAGAAAAAGACGCGCGGTGAATATGTGAATGTCTCCTTCGCTTCGCACAACGGCGATTTGCAGTCGCGTTTTGGACGAGACATTGCCACGCAACTTGCATCCGCGATGCTGAGCCGCGGCACAACGCGGTTCACGCGCGCGCAATTGGCCGACGAATATAACAAGCTCGGCGTGCAAGGCGGTGCCAGCCTCAATGGCGGTGGCTTGCGGGTTAAAAAGGAAAATTTGGCCAAGGCGCTTGAATTGATGGTCCATGTCATGAAGGAGCCGGCTTTCCCGGAAAGCGAATTCGAGCAACTGCGCAAACTCGCATTGACAGGTATCGAGGCCAGCAAAAACGATCCGGGCGCATTGGCCGGGGAAGCGATGGGTATTCACTTCAACGGTTACCCCAAAGGCGATCCGCGCCACTACGCTGATCGCGCCGAGAACATCAGCGAAATCAGCGCCGTCACGCTCGAGCAGCTTCGGCAGGCGCATCGGGATTTCACCGGCTTTTCAGTGGCGGAGATCGCCGTTGTGGGCGATTTTGATGAGGTCGCCATTAAGCCCGTGATCGAAAAATTGTTCGGTGACTGGAAAAGTACGCTTCCCTACAAACGCATTGAAAACCCATATCGCGATGTTATCGCCATCAACAAAACCATCGAGACACCTGATAAAGAAGATGCCGTATTCAGCGCGCAGATGCTCATCGAAATGCATGAGGACGATCCGGCGTTTCCGGCGTTGTCGCTGGCCAACTATATCTTCGGTGGCGGTGCGGCATTGAATGCACGTCTGGCCAAGCGCATTCGCGGCAAGGAAGGCCTTAGCTACGGTGTGGGCACGTCGCTGTCGGTGTCTGATTTTGACAAGCGCGGTGTGTTCAGCGCCTCAGCCACGGCGGCACCGGCCAATATCGCCAAGCTTGAATCGATCTTTATGGAAGAGTTGCAACTGGCGCGAAAGGATGGATTTACTGCCGAGGAATTAACCATCGCCAAATCAGGACTGCTGACAAGTCGCCAGCAAAACCGTGCGCAGGACAGCAATTTGGCGAACTCCTGGGTGGATCGCATGCATCGCGGTCGTACGTTTGCGGAGGCCGCAGAATTCGACGCCAAATATCGTGCCGTCACCTTGGATGAAATGAATGCGGCTTTCCGGAAATTTATCGAGCCCGCCAAGTTAAGCATCGTCAAGGCGGGCGATTTTGCGAAAGCAGGGAAGAGCGTAACGAAGTAATTCGCGAAAGGGTTTGATTTCGTTGGGTTTTTCGCGCATAATCGCGGGCTTGCTTGGGACTTCACAGTTCTGGGCAAGACGCTGTAACTACAATTCGAAACCCCTTGCTTCACCGCCGTGCGCATGGCGGGAGGCTCAACCAAAGACTTTACATCAATAGTTTTCCGTAAAGCCTTAATCCATAAGGAGATTTTAATGCGCCATTATGAGATCGTTTTTATTGTTCATCCCGATCAGAGCGAGCAAGTGCCCGCCATGATTGATCGGTACAAGGCGACCATCGCCCAAGGCGGTGGCAAAGTGCACCGCATCGAAGACTGGGGCCGCCGCCAGATGACGTATCCCATCCAGAAGTTGTTCAAAGCGCATTACGTGCTCATGAACATCGAAATCAGCCAGGTTACGCTCGACGAACTCGAACACGCGTTCAAGTTCAACGATGCCGTCCTGCGCCACCTCACCGTGCAAAAACGCGCGGCTGAAACCGCACCGTCACCGATGATGAAGGAAGAAAAATCCCGATCAGTCGATGTCAGGGATGGCGTTAAAGAAGCCCCGCGGGATACCCGGGATGCAGCAAAAGAAGTGGCAAAGGAAACCGCTTAAGGCCCTTTGTGGCAGCTTAAGTGGCAAGTTGAAACGAACAGTTGGTCACAAACCAGACAGTACTTGAAGGAAAAGTCGCTTTGCGCGACACGCTCAGGACAACACCGGGCGGGGTCGCAACGCTGAATCTGACGCTGATCCACCAATCAACACAACGTGAGGCTAACGCTGAAGTTGCCGTTGAAGTCGAAATGAACGCAGTTGCGTTTGGTGAGTTAGCAGCAGAAATGGATAGCGTCAAAGCAGGTGACAACATTTCCATCAAGGGTTTTTTGAGCCGCAAAAATCGTTTCAGCCCTATGCCGATATTGCACATAACCCAATTCAAATTTAGCTAGAGGTAGATCATGCCCCGTCCAGGTCCCCGCGGTAAAAAGTTCGACAAGAACAAGAAAGACACACGTAACCCCAATCGCGGCTTGTTTCGCCGCAAGAAATTC
>JANNRY010000358.1:0-2535 GCA_031401935.1 Betaproteobacteria bacterium
CGCCAGCTTGAAAGCCAGCCCGGAAACTACGAAGACAAGTCCAAACATGATGAGTGGATCAATGCCGCGGCTGGCACTGATAATCGTGGCGACCTTGCTGACATCGAGCGAACCAGTCGCGCCATAGATCATCGACAAGCCGTAGAGCAGTAGCCCAGACGCTAGCGCACCGAGGATGAAATATTTCATCGCCGCCTCGCTGGAGGTTGCTGAGTCGCGGTTCAATGCCACCATCGCATAACTGGAAAGCGCCAACAACTCGAGGCCCAGATACAGACTGATGAAATGATTTGCCGACACCATAACCATCATGCCCAGCGTGGCGAACAGAATCAGCGTAATGAATTCGCCGCTGAAAAGTCTGCGGGCAGCCAAATAGGCACGGCTGTAAACAATCACCATCGCAACGGCAATCGCAATCGCAACTTTTAGTATGACGGCCATGCCATCAACGATAAGCATGCCGTTAAAGGCAAATCTCGACGCTGCCGTTTGCACCGGGAGCACAAAGAAGCTCAGGGCGACAACAACCAGTGTGCCGATGGAAAGGATGAACAATCGTCCTTCGCGCTTCTCGGCTGCCGAGAAAAGATCAACCAACATCACAACACAAATCATGATGAGCAGGAAAATCTCCGGCGTGGCGATGGCAAGATTCAAGCTGGACGGCGACATATTTTCAATGATTCCTGATTCAATTTGCCTAGTTCAGTTTCCCGACTGCCACATGCTTTAGCAGTGCATCAACTGATACGTGCATCACATCGGTAAACGGTTTGGGGTACACGCCCATGATCATCACGGCCGCAGCCAGCACGCTGAGAAAAAACATTTCGCGTGAATTGATGTCGGTCAGTTTGCGAACGTGGTCGTTGGCAATGTCGCCGAAGATGACGCGCTTGACCATCCACAACGTATACGCGGCGCCGACGATCAAAGTGGTGGCTGCGCCGAAGGCGTACCAGAAATTTACTTTGATCGCTCCCAGAATGACCATGAACTCGCCAACAAAGCCCGACGTGGCAGGCAAACCGGAGTTGGCCATCGCGAACAACACCGCGAAGAAGGCAAATTTGGGCATCGTGTTGACGACGCCGCCATAGGCCGAGATTTCGCGCGAATGCACACGGTCATAAAGCACGCCGATACAAAGGAACATGGCAGCAGAGATAAACCCGTGCGAAACCATCTGCACAAGGCCGCCTTCCATTCCCTGCGAGTTAAAAATGAAGAACCCGAGGGTGACGAAACCCATATGTGAAATTGACGAATACGCGACTAGTTTTTTCATGTCAGTCTGCGCGAGCGCGACCAAGCCAATGTAGATCACCGCGATGAGCGACAGCGCAATCACGAATCCGGAGAATGCTTGACTCGCATCCGGTGTAATGGGCAGGATGAACCGCAGAAATCCATACGCGCCGATTTTCAGCGTGATCGCCGCCAGCACCACCGAGCCGCCAGTGGGCGCTTCCACGTGCGCGTCAGGCAACCACGTGTGCACCGGCCACATCGGCACCTTGACCGCAAACGACGCGAAGAACGCAATGAACAACAGCTTCTGCACATCCAGACTTAGCGGCACCTTATGAAAGTCGAAAATATCAAAGCTGCCGTTGGTGACGTTGTAAAGATAAATAAACGCGGCCAGCATCAACAATGAACCAAGCAGGGTGTACAGGAAAAACTTGACCGCCGCATAAACGCGACGCGGCCCACCCCACACACCGATGATGAGAAACATCGGGATCAGCATCGCCTCAAAGAACAGGTAAAAGAGGATGGCGTCGGTCGCTGCAAAGACACCGTTGATGAGTCCTGACATGATCAGGAACGCCGCGAGATACTGCGAGACTTTTTCCTGGATAACTTCCCAGGCGGCGATGATGACGAGCACCGTCGTGAAGCTGTTCAACAAAATAAATAGCATCGAAAGGCCGTCAACGCCGAGCGCGTAGTTGATATTGAAGCGCGTAATCCACGGCGCAATCTCACGGAACTGCATCGCCGCAGTGGCGTTGTCGAACCCAGTCCATAGCGGAATCGATGCCAGCAAGCCGAGCGCGCTGCCAATCAGTGCGGTCCAGCGCGCGGTGTTTTTTTGGTGTTCACCATTAAGCAGCAGCGTAAGAATGCCGGCAACGATGGGTACCCAAATGGTCAGACTTAAAATGTAAGTGCCGCTTTGCATATTGTTTGATTTGAATCCGTATCGATCAGCGCAACTTGAAAAATACCAGTGTCAGGAACGCAAACACGCCGATGATCATGGTAAAGGCATACGTGTACACATAGCCCGTTTGCACTTTGCGCGCCACGCCCGAAAACCATCCGATCAGTTTGGCTGTGCCGTTCACCATGATGCCGTCGATGATCGTGACATCGCCAAATTTCCATAGCCCTTGCCCGAGCTTTCTTGCTCCAGCCGCGAAGAACCAATCGTTGAAGCGGTCGAAGCCGTATTTTTCTTCTAGAATTTTGACCGGTAGCGCAAAGGCTGCGCGAATCTTGCCTGGCAATTCCGGCTTCGCGATA
>JANNRY010000359.1:0-17507 GCA_031401935.1 Betaproteobacteria bacterium
TCATTTGGACAGCGAGTTTTGGGAAGACGTTCGCCTCGTTCATCGGTTTTGCCATCCCGCGCCCTTCTTTCAAGTCACGTGCAACCACCTCGACGGCATCGCGAAACACTACGTTTCCCATCGTGTCCTTCAAAATTGAAAGGCCAGCCAGCAGCGGGACACCGTTTTGCAGCAAGGTGGCGAGCGAACGCGCAAATCTCGCCATTTCCACCTTGGTGACGAGCTTGCCCATGAGCGGCCAGCGCAAAAATTTCACATCCCATTTGGCGCGAGACACCGGATTGGACAGCGAACGCAGCAATAGCCAGATCACCAATGCCACCCCAGCAAACAGGATCGGCCAATAGCCACGCATGAAAATGCCCAGCGCAAGCACGAGCTCCGTGGAAAATGGCAGCGCCTTGCCCGACTGATCGAAAATTTGTTTGAATTGTGGCACCACGAAGATCACCAGAATCAGCACCGACGCTACTGCCACGGTAAAAAGAATCACCGGATAAATCAACGCCGAAACCACGTTGTCGCGCAATTCCTTGCTGCGTTCCATGTGGTCAGCGAGTCGCATGAGTACGCTGCCGAGCGCCCCGCCCACTTCGCCCGCCTTCACCATGTTTACGTAAAAGCGCGTGAAAATAGCACGGTGGGGATCGAGTGCTTTTGACAACGACGCGCCACCGCGCACGTCGTTGCGAATCGCAATTAGCAATTCGCCAACGGCAGGTTTTTCGGCCAGCCCGATGAGGATTTCCATGCTGCGATCCAGCGGCAATCCCGCTTTCAACAATGTGGCGAGTTCGCGGGTGAGGATTGCAAGATCATCCTGGCTCACACGTGCTTTTGAAAATAAGCCGGACGATTTTGCGCCCGGCTGGCGCGCGGCCGTCGTGACAACGTTTGCTGTGCCGCCACCTGCCAGACTCACTTCAGTCGCGCGGATCGGAATCAGTCCGGTCGATTGCAGATGCGCAATCACGCCTGCGTGAGTGGCCCCCTCCATGACGCCTTCCTGCATTTCACCGGCGGAAGAAACCGCCTTGTATTGGAACATCGGCATGGGCGTTCAGCGCTCAGTCTTCACGCGTGACGCGCAACACTTCCTCGATCGTCGTCACTCCTTCGACGGCTTTCTTGAGGCCGTTTTCGTACATCGTTTCCATGCCCTCGCTGATCGCGCCTGCGCGCAGCTCTGAGGCAGTCGCGTGGCGCATGATGAGGCTCCGCAACGCGTCGGTCATCGGCAATACTTCGATGATCGACAGCCGCCCGAAATAGCCGGTATGTCCGCAATGCTCACAGCCTTTGGCGTGATACAGCGTCAGCGCTTTATGTGCCGATCCGGTCGCCGTGAAACGCCGCAGGGCCATCTGCTCGACGACTTCCTCAACCGGGTGGTAGGGCTCCTTGCAATGCGAACAGAGTACCCGCACCAGCCGCTGTGCTTCAATGCCGACGACGGTGGACGTGAGCAGGTAATCTTCAACACCCATATCCAGCAAACGATTGATCGTCGCTGCGGCATCATTGGTGTGTATCGTGCTCAGTACCATGTGGCCGGTGAGTGCCGATTGCATGGCGATCTGCGCGGTTTCCAGATCACGGATTTCACCGATCATGATCACGTCAGGGTCCTGCCGCACGATCGATCGCAGTGCGTTGGAAAACGTGAGGTCAATCTGCGGCTTCACCTGAATCTGGTTGATGCCCGGCATCTGGTATTCGACCGGGTCTTCGACGGTGAGAATTTTTACGTCCGGCTTGTTCAATCTGTCCAGCGCCGTGTAGAGCGTGGTGGTTTTGCCGCTACCGGTCGGGCCCGTGACCAACAAAATACCGTGTGGCTGGTCGAGAATGGCGGTGAAAATTTTCAGGTTGGCATCATCAAAACCGAGCGCATGAAAATCCAGCGCCACGCCACCCTTGTCGAGAATACGCATGACCACGCTCTCGCCATGCATGGTCGGCACGGTTGACACGCGCAGATCGATTTCCTTGCCCTGCACACGCAGCTTGATACGACCATCCTGCGGCAATCGACGCTCCGCAATATCCAGATTTGCCATGATCTTGATGCGCGATATCACCGCCGCCGAGAGCCGACGCGGCGGCGATTCGGTTTCGTGTAAAACGCCGTCGATGCGGTAACGGACGATGAGCCGATTTTCAAACGGTTCAACGTGAATATCGGAAGCTCTGCGCTCGAGCGCATGATTGATGATCAGGTTCACCAGCCTGATCACCGGTGCCTCGGACGCAAGGTCCTTTAATTGCTCGATGTCGCCAAAATCCTGTTCCTCATCGCGCGTCGAAATGTTATCGACGATTTGTCCCATCGACGACTTGCCGCTACCGTAAAACCGCTCGTAGACGACGTCAAAATCGCTGCCAGCCAATAACTTTGGGATGACGCGTTTGCGGGTGGCAGCTGCAATTGCCTTCAGTGCAAATGTATCCGCCGGATCGGTCATGGCGAGCACCACTTCTGATTCTGTTTCCGTTAGCGGAATCGCGCGCACCTCATTCAAAAAACGCGGTGAAACCGTTTCTTCCAGAATCGGCAGTTCCGGGAATTCAGCTGCTTCCACAATCGTCCAGCCACGCTGCTGCGCCAAGGCCTCGGCCAGTTCCCGGCTGGACAACATGCCCAAACGCGACAAAATGGACCCCAATTTTTCCGCAATCGCTCCGGACAGGCGCGCCGTTTCCTGCACTTTTAGCGCGCGGTCAAGATTGGCGGTATCCAGTTTTCCGCGCGAAATAAGAATTTCGCCCAAGCGTTGGAACACAGGCTCCGCGCGCGGTGGGTCCGCTGAATGGGTCGATTGGTCGTCGGGTTCGATGGGGTTAAGCAAAACGATGCCCTTGATTTGTAAACGAAATGTAAGCGGTGGAGTATATCAGCCGAGCCGCCTGCAACCCCCTGTTTGCGGCGTCAACACCAATAATGCTGTGTCAAGCTGTAACAGCCAATTATTGGTCGTTTATTGGTCTTTTAGGCCGACCGGGGCATAGCTTTTCGCACACGCCGCCAATTGATCCTGCCAAGTTGGGACACGCAGGTTGATCGCAAATTCAATTTTCTGGTTTGAAAGTACCGAAAATGCGGGCCTTTTTGCTGGCGTGGGGTAATCCTTGGTCTGGATTGGCGTGACCGCTTTCACGATCCGCAGCGGATCGGCAATTGACGCAAAAATCGCCTCAGCAAAACCGTGCCAAGAGACACGTTCGTTGGCGGAAAGGTGGTAAGTACCGTCAGCGATGGTCAAGCGACCGCTTTCATCAACGACGGCGCGGGTAAAGTCGGCAAGCGTGTTCACCCATGTGGGCGAGCCGATCTGGTCGGCGACGACGCGCAACTCTTCGCGTTCACGCGCAAGCTTCAGCATTGTGAGGAGAAAATTCTGTCGGCGAGTGGCGTAGACCCAACTGGTCCTGAAAACCAAATAGCGATTGGCGATGTCGCGCACCGCCTGCTCACCGACGAGCTTGGTTTTGCCGTAAACATTTTGTGGCGACGTTGGGTCGTCCTCGGCGTACGGCACGGTCGCATCACCTGCAAACACGTAGTCGGTCGAATAGTGGATCAGGGACGCGCCGACCCGATTGGCCTCCTCGGCGAAAATCTGCGGTGCCACGCCGTTGATTTGCATTGCCAGCGCGGGCTCCTGTTCTGCGCGATCCACTGCCGTGTACGCGCCCGCATTCAAAATCAGCGACGGCTTGATTTCAGCGCAACAGCGGCGGATGGCGTCAGGATCAGCCAGGTTCAATGCGTCGCGATCGAATGCGAACACGTGGCCGATTTGCGCAAATGCGCGCGCTAATTCCCAGCCTAGCTGTCCGTTTTTGCCGGTGATGAGAATGCGCGGCTTTGGTGCCGTCATCAGGCAAACACTTCCGCCGTTGCCAGTGTTTTTGCCTCGGCATCGGCACGTTTCAACTGTGGCTGACCGACACCTGCGAGTGGCCAATCGATACCGAGTGCCGGGTCGTTCCAGAGCAGGCTGCGCTCAAATGCAGGCGCGTAGTAATCGGTGGTTTTATAGAGAAACTCCGCATGGTCTGATGTCACCAGAAAGCCATGCGCAAAGCCGACCGGCACCCACAGCATGCGTTTGTTCTGCGCCGACAAAAGCACGCCGACATGCTGACCGAAGGTGGGCGAGCTTCGGCGAATATCGACAACCACATCGAATACTTCACCGACGACCGTGCGTACCAGTTTTCCCTGCGCCTGTTCGATCTGGTAATGCAGGCCACGCAATACGCCCCTGACCGATTTGGAATGATTGTCCTGAACGAATTGGGCATCGACACCGACTTGCTCGCGGAACGCGCGCGCGTTAAAGCTCTCATAAAAAAACCCGCGCTCGTCACCAAACACTTTCGGTTCAATGATTTTTACGTCGGGGATGGCGGTGGCGATAACATTCATGTCTTGATTTCGGGGTGAGATAATTTTTGAAGGGCGCACGTATAAAAATCATTGTCATTTCGAGCGCAGCGAGAAATCTGCTTTTGCCTTTCCAGTAAAGAAAAGCAGACTTCTCGCTGCGCTCGAAATGACAGTTATAAATTGTAAAACACTAGCGTTGACGAGGTGCTTCAGCCATTTTCCGCCTGGGAGCCGCCTCAAATGGCGATCTAGCAGATTAGTACACCTGTTCCGTCAGCATCTTCAGCAAGTACTGGCCATAGCCATTTTTAGACATCGGCTGTGCCAGTTGCCTGATCATATCGGCCGTTACCCAGCCTTGCCGGTAGGCAATTTCTTCCGGGCAGGCGATCTTGAGCCCCTGACGTCGTTCGATGGTTTCGATGTACTGCGAAGCCTCAAGTAGCGATTCGTGCGTGCCCGTATCGAGCCACGCCATGCCACGCCCCATCACCTCGCAATGCAATTGTTGTTGTTCAAGATAGAGGCGGTTGAGGTCGGTGATTTCAAGTTCGCCACGTTTGGAGGGCTTTAATGCCGCTGCCAAATCGCAGACCTGTTCATCGTAAAAATAAATGCCCGTCACCGCATAACGTGATTTCGGCTGCGCGGGCTTTTCTTCAAGCGAAACGACTTTACCGGACGCATCAAATTCGGCGACGCCATAACGCTCAGGATCCTGCACTGGATACGCAAAAACCGTGGCACCGCTTTCGTTGGCATTGGCGCGTTGCAGCAGCACAGACAGATCGTGCCCGTAAAAAATATTGTCTCCGAGAATCAACGCAGACGGTGCGCCGTTCAGGAATTTCTTGCCGATCAGAAAGGCTTGCGCGAGCCCATCCGGAGATGGTTGCACTTCATACGAAAGCGACAAGCCCCACTTGGCTCCATCGCCAAGCAGTTCGCGAAACAACGGCGTGTCGTGCGGCGTGGAAATGATGAGAATTTCGCGAATACCTGCCAACATCAGGGTCGTGAGCGGGTAATACACCATCGGCTTGTCGTAGATCGGCAAAAGCTGTTTGGAGACCACCTGCGTCACCGGATATAGCCGGGTTCCTGATCCCCCGGCAAGGATGATGCCCTTCCTGTTCATTCTGCGGCTTCCTTGTCATTGGCGTACTGCGTGTCCATCCATTTGCGGTATTCGCCGCTGGTGACCGACTGCACCCAATCCTGATTATTCAGATACCACTGCACCGTTTTGCGGATGCCGCTTTCAAAGTTTTCCGCCGCTTTCCAGCCGAGTTCATTTTCAAGCTTGTTCGCGTCGATTGCGTAGCGAAGGTCATGTCCCGGACGGTCTTTTACAAATGAAATCTGGCTTGCATATGCAAGGCCATCGGCGCGTGGTTTGAGTTCATCAAGCAAACCGCAAACGATATTGACAACCTCGAGATTGGTGCGTTCGTTGCGTCCGCCGATGTTGTACGTTTCACCAAGCCGCCCGCGGTCAAGCACCATCCGTATGGCGGCGCAATGATCAGTTACGTAGAGCCAGTCGCGAACGTTTTGTCCATCGCCATAAACGGGCAGGGGCTTACCGGCCAACGCGTTAAGAATGATCAGCGGAATCAGCTTTTCGGGGAAATGATAGGGGCCGTAGTTATTTGAACAATTGGTCGTCACCACTGGCAGGTGATACGTGTGGTGATAGGCGCGCACCAGATGGTCTGATGCCGCTTTTGAGGCCGAATACGGGCTGTTCGGCTCATAGCGGTGGTTCTCGGTGAAGGCCGCGTCCTGCGCATTGAGCGAGCCGTAAACCTCGTCGGTGGATACGTGCAGAAAACGAAACTGCGCCTGCTCGGTCGTCGGCAACCCATTCCAGTGCGCACGCACTTCTTCGAGCAGATTGAATGTGCCAACGATATTGGTCGCGATGAATTCCCCCGCGCCCTGAATGGATCGGTCGACGTGACTCTCGGCGGCAAAATTCACGATGGCGCGCGGCTTGGTCTCGCGCAGCAACGCGCCAGTTGTTGTGCGGTCGCCAATATCTGCATGCACAAAACGATAACGCGGATCGCGATCAAGATCGGCAAGCGATTTGAGATTGCCTGCGTAGGTAAGTTTGTCGAGGTTTACAACCGGTTCCTGAGAACCGGCAAGCCATTCGCGAATAAAATTTGAGCCGATAAAACCGGCACCGCCAGTGACAATAATCATGTGGGTTGACAAGCTTGGCGTCCTGAAAACGACGCAAATGAACGGGCCTGTATTTTAGCAGGGCAACCCTTAATCAACCTTGTTGGTCAATTCGATTAATTTCGCGTATTTGGCAAAGGCCGCAAAGCAGCCAATGGCAACGTGCGCAAATCCGGGGCCGCCATCAAGAAACCCCAGGCGAATAATATAAAACTTGATGAATCGAGAAAGCGGACTGAGGAAAAGCTTCAGGTAGCCCGCCCGCACGCCTTGCTGGAACAATGCCTCTGCATGCAACGTTGAATAGCGATTTTGCTTGGCCAGATAGGTGCCCACATCCTCGGCGGAGTCGTGCAACAAGTCTCCACCCATCGTGCCGACATCCGCCGTCGTGATCACGGCTTCGTGCACAGGATCGTTGCTCCAGCTCGCAAACTGCCGGTGAAACAGCCGCAGCGACCAATCCGGATACCCCTCGCCATGTTTCAGCCAGCGACCCAGAAATCGGTTGCGCCGCGGCATGCGCCACGCTTTGTGGGTTTGCAAATTCAGGGCCGCGCGAATGCCCGCCTCCAGGCGCGGCGTGACGCGCTCATCGACATCCAGACACAGCACCCAATCGTGACGCGCCTCGCTGACGGCAAACTGTTTTTGCCTTCCGAATCCCAACCACTCTTTTTCGATGAGACGGCAACCGCGTACTTCGGCGATGGCACGGGTTTCGTCTTCAGATCCGGAGTCGACGACAAGTATTTCTTCAGCGAACGACACGCTATCGATGCAGGCAGCAATCTGCGTCGCGGCATTCTTGGCGATGATGACAACGGAGAGCGGGATTTTGTCGACTGACATGGCCATGATTAGTGAGCGCCCGCGCTGCAAGCGTGTCCCTGATTGTAAACGAAGCGGCTTATCAGGCATCCTCCGCTACAATCCGCTGATGCGCGTCTTGCTGGTCAAACTCTCGTCGATGGGTGACGTTATCCACAATTTACCGGTGGTGAGCGACCTCGCGCGCAGGTATCCAAGTATTGAAATCGATTGGGTGACCGAGTTGCCATACGCGGGGCTCGTGGCACTACACCCGCAGGTGCGGCGCGTCATCCCGATTCACCTGCGTCATTTGAAAAAAAACTGGTGGGCGCCATCAGCATGGCGCACATTCTTTGACGACAAAGCGCAACTGGGTAGCGGCACTTACGACACCATTCTGGATACACAAGGCCTCATCAAGAGTGCACTTGTATCACGCTGGGCGAATGGACCAATTGCGGGATTTTCGCGGGCGACCGCGCGCGAGCCACTCGCCAGTCGCTTTTATGATCGCCTGATCGACGTGCCGCGAGACTTGCATGCGGTTGAACGCAACCGTCGGCTGGCGGCCGGAATTTTCGGTTATGAACTTGGCAGTAAGGTGGATTACGGGCTACAACTTCCCGCAACAACGCCAAGCGCGGTGCCGCCACCATACGTAGTGTTTCTGCATGCCACCAGTCGCGCCGATAAAATGTGGCCCCAGACGCATTGGGTTGCGCTCGGCCAGCGTCTTCATGATCGCGGTTTCGGCATCGTGCTGCCGTGGGGAAATGCTGTGGAGAGACTCGCCAGCAAGCAGCTCGCTAAATTGATCCCAGCCGCGATCATACCGGCAGCAATGTCGCTGGCGGAGGCGGCGGGATTGCTCTCTCGAGCGAGCGCGGTGATCGGCGTAGATACGGGGCTCGCGCATTTGGCTGTGGCGTTATCGCGGCCCACAGTAGGGCTATACCTCACCACTGCTCCCGCGCTAACCGGTCTTTATGGTTCAGAGCGCGTCATCAATCTGGGCGGCGGCAGCGTGCAACAGCCCGCATGCCCGAGCGTGGATGAAACCTCCAATGCGCTCGACACTTTGCTTGGAACACAATAGCGATGCGCTTTCTTTACTCATTGATGCTGACGTTGATGCTGCCGCTGATATTGGCGCGCCTGTTATGGCGTGGCACTCGTCAGCCCGGCTATCGCGAACACATCGCAGAGCGCTTTGGCCGCTATCATCAAGCGCAGCTTAAGCGCTGCATCTGGATACATGCCGTTTCAGTCGGCGAAACACGTGCGACTGAGCCACTGATTCGCAGACTGAAGACGCTCCATCCAACGCGCGCAATACTGTTGACAAGCATGACACCAACCGGTCGCGCGGCGGCGAAGGAATTATTCGGCGACGCCGTCACTTGTGTCTATCTGCCTTACGATATTGTCACGCTGCATCAGCGGCTGATCGACTATTTTCAGCCATCTGTGCTGCTGATTATGGAGACCGAAATATGGCCGAATTTACTTCGCGCCTGCAAGCGCAATGGTTTGCCCGCATTCCTGATTAATGGCCGGCTGAGTGAAAAATCGCAACGAGGCTATACGCGCGTTGCCATCATCCGCACGCTGGTGCAACGCGCGCTGGAATCAGTGCAAGTAGTTGCCGCTCAATCAGAAGCTGACGCCGGGCGATTTCGCGCGCTGGGTGCAAAAAATATTGTCGTCACCGGCAACATCAAATTTGACCTGCATCTTGAGCCTGCATTGGTGGCGTTAGGTGAGACGTGGCGCACACGACAGGGCGGGCGTCGCGCATTGCTGTGCGCGAGTACACGCGAAGGCGAAGAATCCCTGTTATTGGACGCTTACGTAAAAACATTCGATGCCCGCGCGCGCCGCGACATACTTCTCGTCGTCGTGCCGCGTCATCCGCAGCGATTTGATCTGGTCGCCGACGCCATCAAAAGCGCAGGCTTGCGATTCAACAGACGCAGCCTTGCGATGCCGGAAGTCACCAATGATTTGTCGATGGAGGTATTGCTTGGTGATTCCATGGGCGAAATGGCCGCCTACTATGCGTTGTGTGATGTGGTGATCATCGGTGGCAGCTTTCTGCCACTCGGTGGACAAAATCTGATCGAGGCCTGCGCAATGGGCAAGCCGGTGATCATGGGCCAATCGACATTTAATTTTGCCGAGGCCACACAGTTGGCCAAGGACGCTGGCGCAGTGCTGCAAGTTGACAATGCGCTCGATGCCATGCAAACCGCGCAGATGTTGTTGCGCGATGACGCGCGTCAGCAGCAAATGCGTGAGGCTGGATTTAAATTGATGGCCGCAAATCGTGGTGCGACTGAAAAAACGCTAGCGCTGATCGCGCCGCTGCTTGAGAAAAATTAGATGGCCCAGACCATTTCTATCAATGAACTGGCACCGGGGATGAATTTGCTTCAGGCTGGACAACTCGCCGAAGCCGAACAGGAGTTTCTCCGCCTGCTCAAGATAGATCAACAGAACGGTCACATCCGTTTCGCGCTCGGCATTACCTGTTATCAACTGGACCGGTTGCAAGATGCTGAACAGCATTTCACCAAGTCGATTTCGTTAGCGCCCAATTTTTTGCCCGCGTATAACAATTTGGCGCTGGTATACAAAGCGTTAGGCGCAACAGATCGTGGCATCGCGATTCTCCGGCGCGCACTTGAGATTCAGCCCGGCTACGTTGACGCCATTTACAATCTCGGCCTGATGCAGGAAGAAAGCAACGACCGCATTGGCGCGATGCAATCGTATCGACGGGTGATTGAACTCAAGCCGGATAATTTGCGCGCACACACAAATCTTGGTTTGCTGCTGCGCGCAGCGGGTGACGTAGCGACTGCACACCGGCATCTCGATGTTGTCGCAACCATGGCACCGCAGGACGACGCCGCCTTGGTCAATCTCGCGTTGGTGCTCACTGATCTCGGTCGCTACGCCGAGGCAATCAACGCCGGCATCCGTGCCACACAGCTTCACTCCGATAGTGTTGATGCATGGGAGGCACTCGGCAATGCGCAGCGCCTCGCGGGCGATGCGAGCAGCGCGGTGTCCTCGTTGAAGCGCGCCTACGCATTGCAGCCGTCGTCTGTGGAGTTGCAATACGAGCTCGGCCTTGCGCAGACAGCGGCAGGCGAATTGGAAGCTGCCCGCACCACGCTGGACATTGTCGCGCAGCTGCGTCCGGACTGGCTGAAAGTGCAGTTCACTCGCGATTTGGCGTTACCGGCGTTGTACCTGAGTGATCAACATATTGCTGACTGCAATGTGGGATTTGCCGCGGGCATTGGAAATATTGAGGCGCGCTTGTTAGGCGACGCTCGTTGGCCGGTCCAAGAGGCAGTGGATGCGATTTCAGGTTACGCGCCTTTTTATCTGCATTATCAAGGCCTCGACAACACCGCCCTGCAACGCCGCTTTGGATGTATTGTTGGTGCGGTCACCAAACGCGCATGGCCGCAATATTCTGAACCTGTCGCATGGCAGCCACGGACGCACGGCGGTCGGCTTCGGGTCGGCTTTGTCAGCGCTTTTTTGTGTCGACACAGTGTTGGCCATTTCTTTGGCAACTGGATTTGCCAATTGGATGCGCAACAATTCGAATCGTTCGTCTGGTACACGGGTGAAGTCGTCGATGATGTTTCTGAAGAAATTCGTCGGGCCGCTGCACATTATTCACACACCGCGTTCGACACTGCTGCTCTTGCCGCAACAATTCACGCTTGCCAACTCGACGTGCTTATTTATCTCGATGTTGGTATGCATCCACATTCGCAGGTGTTGGCCGCACTGAGATTGGCGCCCATCCAGTGCGCAACATTTGGGCATCCCGCCACGTCCGGGATCGAGAACATCGATTACTTTCTGTCCGCCGAAACCGCCGAACCCAAAGATGCTGAGCAACATTACACAGAGCGATTGATTCGACTGCCACGTTTTGCCATCAGCTATCCGCAGCCCAATGTATCCGGCCAACGCACGCCCTCCAGACTCGCCAATGCGCAGCGCCCGTTTGTTTTTTGCGCGCAGCCGCTATTCAAAATATTGCCGCATTTTGATCACGTGGTCGCGCGGATTGCATCTGAATTGCCCGGCTGCAAACTCGCTTTCATGGCGTCACTCTGGCCGCGCGTGAATGAAGCATTTTTGTTGCGGATCAGCAGCGCATTGCGCGCGGTCGGTATTGATCCAGCAAAAATGCTGGAAATGCTGCCGATCATGCCCTACGAGGAATATCTCGGGACGCTCGCTGCAGCCGATGTCGTACTCGATACGTCCGGCTTCTCCGGCGGCAATTCGAGCTTTGACGCAATTGCCATTGGTGCGCCCATCGCTACATGGCGGGGAGAAATGCTGCGTGCTCGGCAGACAGCCGCCATGCTCGATATTGTTGGTCTGCCGGAATTGGCGAGTGGGACTGACGATGAATATGTGCGTACTGCGGTCGGTATTGCATCGAGCCGGGAATGGCAAGCCCAAGTTCGCGAGCGCATGCGCGCAGGCAGTGACAACCTGTTTGCCGATGTCGGCGCAATACGTGCACTTGAACGTACGTTATTGGAGCTTTTAACGTAGAACGCCAGTAGGTGCGCCTCTCAGGCAATAAATGCCCGAAAAGGCGCTCCAGTGCTAGAGTTTCAGTATTTTATCGATCCAGCATGCGGTTGACTTCAGCCAAGTCTTCTTCCACCAAACGCCCTGCCGCCGATTTCAATCGCAATTGACTCATGATGGTGGTGTAGCGGGCCTGTTGCAAATCGCGTTGCGCCTGAAATAACTGTTGCTGTGCGTTTAACACGTCAACGTTGGTGCGCACGCCGACTTCCTTGCCGAGCACGGTTGCATCGAGTGAGGATTTATTCGACACCAACGCCGCTTCGAGCGCCTTGACCTGCGCGACGCCGTTGGTGACGCCTAGATAATTCTGGCGCACCGACTGCGCGACGATACGTTTGGTGTTTTCCAGATCCGCATTCGCCTTGTCACGATTGGACAATGATTGGCGCACGCGCGACTGCGTGCCGCCGCCTTGATACAGCGGAATAGTCAGGGTCAGGCCAATGCCGGCTGATTTCGTTTCGAACGAAGCGCCGACGCTTCCCGATGACGTCGTGAACGGTTGCGAGCTGCTGCCGTAGGTGCCGCCTAGATCGAGTGTTGGCAAATGTCCCGCCCTGTTGCGATCAACTTCCTTCACTGCGATATCGTTGGCGAGTCGGGATTGCGCGATGACCGGGCTAGCTTCTTCAGCCGCTTTTACCCACAAATCCATGTCGCTAGGCATCGGCAATGTCAGCATCGGATTGGCACGCAGCGGGGCGAGTGTGGCGGGCATTTTGTTGACCAGTTGCTGCAACGCCTGACGCTTGATTTCCAGATCGTTGAGGTCGGAAATTTCCTTGGCGACGGCTAGATCATATTTGGCCTGGGCTTCATAGGTATCGGTAATCGTCGATGTGCCAACTTCAAAATTGCGCTTGGCTTGCGCGAGCTGTTCATTGATCGCGGTTTTTTGCGCGCCTGAAAGCGCCACGTTGTCGCGCGCCAGCAGCACATCGAAATAAGCTTGTGCCGTGCGCACGATCAGGCTTTGGGCTGCGTCGGCAAACACGGCTTCAGATTGCTTGGCCTGCAGACCCGCCTGTCCAAATGAAATCCAGTTTTGCATGCGAAACAAAGGCTGCGTGAGGCTCAACGTATAGCCATTCGAATTGAAATCGGTGGACGCGAATCCCTCGGTCTGGCGATGATTGCG
Source organism: Betaproteobacteria bacterium (assembly GCA_031401935.1). Taxonomy (GTDB): domain Bacteria; phylum Pseudomonadota; class Gammaproteobacteria; order Burkholderiales; family Usitatibacteraceae; genus UKL13-2. Next base: position 13,173 of record JANNRY010000359.1, read on the forward strand.
GCTGTACGTCGTCGATAGCGAAAGCGATGGTAGAAAATTGGTGGCGCGCGCTTGTGGCACGATTTCCTTGCTCGCATCAAACGCAAATCGCGCCGAGGAATACACCGGATCCTGCGCCTGGGCTTCGCGGTAGACATCCATCAAGTCAGCAGCAATTGCAGATGACCCGCTGAAGCAACCAGCGACGATGACGGCGGAAATTTTCAGTTTCATGATTTCACGTTTCTGGTCGATGTCGACCGTGGGTGTTGAGGCAAAGGGCTAAGGACTAAGAGCAGTCTGGGTTCAGGCAAAGCCGACAAAAGGTTTTGACGTGTTGATGGCGCAGGCCAGATTTGTTTGTGATCAATTATCAATACAGCGGCACGCGCGTATCGACCTCACGCGACCATGCATCAATTCCACCTTGTAAATTATGCAGGTTTTGAAACCCCATCCGCTCTAAAAATGCGACGACTTGCAGACTTCGAGTGCCGTGATGACAAATTACGACCGTGGGATGCGATCTGTCGAGCGCATCCACCTCGTTCGGAATGTCTCGCATCGGCATCAGTTCACTGCCGTCGATGCGCGCCAACTGGAATTCCCAGGGCTCGCGCACATCCAGAAGACGCGGTCGCGCCTGCGGGTTTTCTTCCATCATGGTGTGCAATTGCTGGACTGTGAGCTGACGCATTGGCGGCTCAGAAATCGAAGCGCGATGGCTGCTTTGCATTAATCAGCGGCGCAACGACCGTTTCAAAAATTTCAGCCACAGCGAACGCGCTGGCGCTGGTACGGCTATAGAGCGTCGCCTTCATGACCGGAGCATCGCCAACGATGGCAAACATACGCCCGTTCTCAGCTAGCGCGTCCAGATAGGCTTGCGGCACCGTTGGCACAGAACCGGTCAGCACGATGATGTCGAATTTTTCGTCCGCGCCGATAAACGCTGCCGGCGACTGACCTGCGTCACCGGTTTTCAGGATCACATTGGTGATGTTGGCGGTCGCAAGGTTAGCGGCAGCTTGACGCGAAAAGACGTCGAAATATTCGATGCTTGTGACAATCGCGGCACGGCTGGCGAGCAGTGCTGTTAGATAGCCACTGCCGGTGCCGACTTCGAGAGCGCGGTCGGTCGATGTGGGTGCAACCTCTTGAACAATGCGCGCCTCCATTTTGGGAGCCATCATGAATTGTCCATGACCTTCCCCAAGCGGAATTTCCATATCGGTGAAGGCAATGCCGCGATAAGCGGCGGGCACGAAATTTTCACGCTTGACCTGAAACAACAAGTCGAGCACGCCCTGATCCAACACCTCCCAGGTGCGGATTTGCTGCTCGATCATATTGAAACGTGCTTGCTCAATGTCCATTGTCGTTATTTTTGCCAGTTGTCGCACTTCGGTGAATTATTGAGTGATTCGGCCTTGCACTGATGCACTTATCTCGTGCTTTGCTGTGCGTTGAAAAAGCCTAGGCATGAAACCACTTTATTTTAGCAAATCGGCCTGTACCGCCCAGAAAAGTCATTCCGTCCTCGCAAGTGCGGATGTGATCGTGCTGACATTGCCGGGATTATCGGCGAGCAACCCCCGCACAAACAGTTCGGTGTGCGTGGCCAGATAGGCATCCGGATCCATTTTGTCGATGCCACACAAATCGAACGAATTGCGCCAGATCATCAGCATGACAACAGGTGCCACGCATATATGCGGCGTGTGTATGAGCTCCGTGGGCCGAAACTCGCCAGAGTCGATGCCGCGCTGAATGGCGGAAGTGAACAGCGCCAAGCCGGGCGCGATTACTTCGTCGTGATAAAACTTGGCCAGCTCAGGGAAATTTCCTGCTTCTGACATCATCAGCTTGGAGATGCCCGCCAATTTGGTGGCGCCAATTTCATGCCACCAGGTTTTCACCAGCAGGCGCATTAAATCAGCGCTGCTGCCCTGATATGTTCGCATGCGATCTTCAAATGCGGCGATACGGGACGAGATGCCTTCGCGAACGACGGCCTTGAAGAGATCGTCCTTGCCATCGAAATAGAGGTAGAGCGTGCCTTTGGAGACGCCGGCAAGTTTGGCGACATCATCGAGCCGGGTCGCGGCAAATCCGCGTTCAACGAACAACTCCAGCGCCGCGACTGCAAGCTCACCGGGGCGGGCATCTTTTCGCCGTCCCCAGCGGGGCTCGATAATTTTAGAAGCAACAGGCATGGGAAATTATTACTGACCGCATAGTCATTAAGATACGCGAGGCTGTCGCAATCGTCAAGCCATTGGCGTGGGCAAAATTGCGTGTATGAACGATTCTACTCGTCCGGATAACTGCATTATTCGGACAGTTCGTTCAAGCGTGCCGTGTCGCCGCGCATTGCCGTGCGGCGCAAATTGGTTAAGTTGTTACTCGTACGCAGGGGTTCCGCCCCACTTTTCTAGCGATGCGTTACTCGCATCGCTAGAAAAGTGGGGCGGATGAGATAAACCCTTTGAACCTGATCCGGATAACACCGGCGTAGGGAGCGTGAATCGGCCTGTTTCTGGTTCAGCGCTCCCAGCCTATGAGGAGTTTGACCATGAATGCCGTTCTGAATCCAGCAAAATTTCTTGAATCCACCGCGCACGTAGATGAGGCCGCTGTCCAGCCGCTGCCCAATTCGCGCAAAATTTACGTGCAAGGCAGCCGCGCCGATATTCAGGTGCCGATGCGCGAAATCTCGCAAAGTGATACGCCGACCGGCATGGGCGGAGAGAAGAATCCGCCAATCTATGTCTATGACACCTCGGGACCCTACACCGACCCGAATGTGAAAATCGATATCCGCTCTGGTCTCGCACCACTGCGCGAAAAATGGATCACTGAGCGTAACGATACCGAGTTACTGGCTGGCATCTCTTCGCAATATGGCTTGGCCCGTCTGCATGACCCCAAGCTCGCCGAGATGCGCTTCAATCTGAAGCGCCATCCTCGTCGCGCCAAATCCAGCATGAACGTTTCGCAAATGCATTACGCGCGTAAAGGCATCATCACACCCGAAATGGAATACATCGCCATCCGCGAAAACCAGCGTCGTGATGGCCTGAGTGAGCTCATCACCAAACAACATCCCGGCGAATCTTTCGGCGCCTCGATCCCGAAAATGATGACGGCAGAGTTCGTTCGTGATGAAGTCGCCCGTGGCCGCGCCATCATTCCCGCGAATATCAATCACCCAGAATCAGAACCGATGATCATTGGCCGCAATTTCCTGGTGAAGATCAATGCCAACATCGGCAATTCCGCGCTGACCTCCTCCATTCACGAGGAAGTGGAAAAGATGACTTGGTCCACGCGCTGGGGCGGCGACACGGTGATGGACCTTTCCACGGGCAAGAACATCCACGAAACCCGCGAATGGATCATCCGCAATTCACCGGTGCCGATCGGCACAGTGCCGATCTATCAGGCACTGGAAAAAGTGAACGGCAAAGCCGAAGACCTGACGTGGGAAATTTTCAAGGACACGCTGATCGAGCAAGCCGAACAAGGCGTGGATTATTTCACCATCCACGCGGGCGTCTTGCTGCGCTACATCCCCATGACCGCAAACCGCATGACCGGAATCGTTTCGCGCGGCGGTTCGATCATGGCCAAGTGGTGCCTCGCGCATCACACCGAATCATTCCTCTACACGCACTTTGAAGACATCTGCGAAATCATGAAGGCCTACGATGTCTCGTTCTCCCTCGGCGACGGCCTGCGCCCCGGCTCGGGCTACGACGCCAACGATGAGGCTCAGCTTTCTGAACTAAAAACTTTAGGTGAATTAACAACCGTTGCCTGGAAGCACGACGTGCAGGTCATGATCGAGGGGCCCGGCCATGTGCCGATGCAGCTCATCAAGGAGAACATGGAAATCCAGCTGAAGGAGTGCCACGAGGCGCCCTTCTACACGCTGGGGCCCTTGACCACCGACATCGCGCCGGGCTACGACCACATCACCAGCGCCATCGGCGCCGCGCAGATCGGCTGGTACGGCACGGCGATGCTCTGCTACGTCACGCCCAAGGAGCACCTGGGCCTGCCGAACAAGAAGGACGTGAAGGACGGCATCATGGCTTACAAGATCGCAGCGCACGCCGCAGACCTGGCCAAGGGGCATCCCGGCGCGCAGATCCGCGACAACGCCATCTCCAAGGCGCGCTTCGAGTTCCGCTGGGACGATCAGTTCAACCTCGGCCTCGATCCCGACACCGCCAAGGACTTCCACGACGAGACGCTGCCCAAAGACAGCATGAAGGTGGCGCACTTCTGCTCGATGTGCGGCCCGCACTTCTGCTCGATGAAGATCACGCAGGACGTGCGCGATTACGTCGA
>JANNRY010000360.1:0-20376 GCA_031401935.1 Betaproteobacteria bacterium
CCTCATCGAGCAGCACCACGCCAAATGATGCAGCCTGTCGAAAGGACATCCCGTCGCGTTCGACTACGAGCTCACCAAAGTCCAGCGCGGATGCAAACCGCCCTGCAGTCGCGTCCGACATCCGCTCCGCCATCGCGACAATCGCAACACCGCCGTTGCAGTCCGCCAGCAACCCGTTTTCCGCGATAGGGCGACCACTAGCCAACGTCGCGGAGAGATCGAGCCCCCCGAGCAGACGCGCGTCGCTTACCTGATGCGGAATACGCCGCAACGGCGTATCCGGCGAGAGGAGTTGTCGCAGACACTGGAGCCATGCATCGCGCGCCGCGCCGGCCGGTGATCGAAGCAACACGCCGCCCAAGCTGATCGGATCGATCGCAAAGACCGCTGCAATTTTCATCGCCTCGCCCCAAGCATCGGCAGACCGCTCATTGCCCTTGTCGATATCCTCATTCACCTTACTCATATGCATCGCCATTTCGCGATTGCCGCGCTAACGCGCTGCCACCCCGAAAACGTCTTCCACAGCACGCGCGACCCGCGACGTGGAACCTGCTTCATCGAGCGGATCGCGACGTAACCTGTGACGCAAAGCCATTGGCGCGACCGTAACCAAGTGCTGCTCCGCGACTGTCCGCGCGCCCTCCAGCGCCGCCGATGCCCGCGCGGCGCGCACCAGAGTCATTTCGCCACGCAATCCATCCGTGCCAAGCTTCATACACAATTCTGCCGCGCGCTGGATAATCGTGTCCGTCACAGTCACGGTTGGCAGTTTTTTGCGGCCGGCAAGGATACGGCGGCGCAGTTTTTCTTCCTCTGGCTGCCACAATGCGAGGAATGCGGTGGTGTCGCGCTCAAATGCGTCGCGTCGCTTAACAACATCGACGCGCATGGCAAGCTCATCCGGCGTGGATACCTCGACCGACAACCCAAAACGATCCAGCAATTGCGGGCGCAGTTCGCCTTCTTCTGGATTGCCGCTGCCGATCAGGACAAATCTTGCCGGATGACGCACGCTCAGGCCCTCGCGCTCGACCACGTTTTCACCCGAAGCGGCGACGTCGATCAGCAGATCGACCAGATGATCTTCGAGTAAATTGACTTCGTCGACATACAGAAAGCCGCGATTTGCGCGCGCAAGCAGGCCTGGTTCGAAGGCCTTTTCGCCACGAGTCAGCGCGCGCTCAAGGTCCAGCGCACCAACCACACGGTCCTCGGTCGCACCAAGCGGCAGATCAACCACCGGCACGGATACAAGAACGCTTTTGATGCGCGAATTATTGTTAGCCTTAAGCGCGGCACAATCTTCACATGACGGTCCATTGCCGTCCGGGTCGCAGCTATATTTGCAGCCTACAACTGCCCGCATTTTTGGCAGCAATGCCGACAATGCCCTCACTGCTGTGGACTTGCCGGTGCCTCTGTCACCAAAAACCAACACACCGCCGACAGTCGGATCTGTCGCGGCGATTAGCATCGCTCGTTTCATTTCGTCTTGTCCGACGATCGCCGAAAATGGAAAAGCGTGCGCCATTTTTAGTTGTGTTCCTCGTATGCTTGGGTATGAGTAACAGCGTATTCAACGATTGCCCTTGGCGCGTATGGGTCGTATACCCAGTGCACACCCTTAAAGTTGGTCATATCGTCCTCAATATTGGGTGGATCTGACAGGTTGGCAAATCTGCCGCTCGCAGGTCGCTCGTAAAAATACATAACCCAAGTCTATAATGAAACTGACAACTTAAGTTGACACTTTTATAAAAAATGCGGTTTACTTAGGTGCCCTAGTTACGAAAGACGACGTTTGTCGTTTTTCTTGGACAACCCGTCAGGACACCGTCATGCGGCTTTTTGCGATTGGCCTGAATTACCGCACCGCACCAATTGAGGTGCGCGAAAAAGTTACTTTCCCTATCGATGCCCAGCGCGGCGCACTTGAGGCGCTTCGCAGGGATACCTTGGCCGACGAGGCGATGTTGGTCTCGACCTGCAACCGAACCGAGCTCTATTTACGCGCCGCTAACGACGAAGTACTCGGTCGAGCGAGTCGTTGGCTTAATGGGATTGATGGCGTTGGCGTGAATGTCCTTACCCCGCATCTTTACTGTCTGGCTGATGCGGCCGTGCCGCGTCATGCCTTTAGGATGGCCAGTGGTTTGGACTCCATGGTGTTAGGTGAGCCGCAAATACTGGGACAAGTCAAACTGGCGGTTAAGGTCGCCAATGATGCGCACACACTATCCGGGCCGCTAAACCGACTATTTCAGGAAACGCTCAGCGTTGCCAAAGAAGTGCGCACGCAGACCAATGTGGGAACACTATCGGTAAGCCTGCCGGCAGCAGCGGCAAAAATTGCCCGCCAGTTGTTTGGCGATATACACGAGTGTCGACTACTTCTCGTCGGTGCCGGGCAAATGATCGAACTCACCGCGGTTCACTTTGCCGCGTTGCACCCCGCCGAAATCGTCGTCGCTAATCGCTCGATGGAGCGCGGCAGAACGCTGGCGGATCGTCTCTGCGGCAAGGCGATCAGCCTGATGGAGCTGCCGGACTGTATTCATCAATTCGACATCATCATCACTTCAACCGGCTCGACATTGCCGATCATCGGCAAGGGAATGATCGAACGCGCACTGCGACTTCGCAAGCGCAAGCCTATCTACATCGTTGATCTGGCTGTGCCACGCGATGTTGAGGCTGGCGTGGGGCAGATGGACGATGTCTATTTGCAAACCCTCGATAGTCTGGGTCACGTCATCGCGCGCAATACGTCGCAACGGGAAGCGGCGGCGGAAAAGGCCGAACGCATTATCGAACGGCGTACGACAGATTTTATGCACTGGCTGGAAAGTCGTCAGATCGTGCCTGCGATACGACGGCTTCGTGACAAGGCAGACGGTGATTGTGACCATGAGCTTCGGCGAGCGCAAAAATTTCTCCTCAGGGGCGGCGAGCCCGCGTTGGCGCTTGAAGCGCTGGCGATGGGACTGACGAAAAAATTTCTGCACAATCCCCTCTCCGCACTCCACGACTGCGATGGGGACGAGCGCGACCGGCTGCTATCGGCAATTAGCACGATTTATTTGCACGACAAGTGAGATTAAAGCCCGCTTAACTCCTTGACGTTTTATCGAAAACCCAGCATTGGAGAGCCTCACAGCGGTAAATTACGTGTAAAGCCGCGTACTCATTAGACTTTGGCAACTAAACTGCAATCTCCATTGCGGGCAATTGACGGGGACGCGAATCCATTCAGTGCGGCAGAGGTTCGCACTGAGTGGATATCGCTGGGACTTGCTGCTAGTCCGCTTGCTTCCGCAAAAACGCCGGGATGTCGTACATCTCAACCCCGGATTGCTGCATCGCACTCACTGTTGCATCACGACGCCGACGGGTAACCGCAGGCGTATCGAGATCGTGATAATTGATTGCCCCTGCAGACGTTGGGATCGGCGCGCCGATGGCGTCGTCGGTACCGGTTCTGGCCATGGGTGCCGCTGAATACACCATTTGTGGTTGACGCTTCGACACCGATCCGCCAAGACCGGTGGCAACGATCGTTACCCGCAATTGGTCGCCGATGTTTTCGTCGAGCACGCTGCCAAAAATCACCGTCGCGTCTTCAGCCGTGAAACTGCGAATGGTATTCATGACTTCGTGCACTTCTTTCAACTTCAGCGATTTGCTGGCGGTGATATTGACGAGCACACCGCGCGCACCAGTCAGGTTCACGTCTTCGAGCAATGGCGATGCGGCAGCGCGTTCAGCAGCAACTTGCGCACGGTCGGGACCGGACGCCATCGCTGAACCCATCATTGCCACGCCGTTCTCGCTCATCACCGTGCGTACGTCAGCAAAATCGACGTTGACGAGACCAGGGCAGTTGATCACTTCGGCAATACCGGCGACGGCACCGTTCAGCACATCGTTGGATGCCCTGAACGCGTCTTCGTAGGTCACATCGTCGCCCAACACTTCCATCAACCGATCATTGGGGATGATGATGAGCGAATCAACGTGCTGCTTTAACGCCTCGATGCCCGCTTCGGCGATCTTCTTGCGCTTGCCTTCAAACGCGAACGGCTTGGTCACCACCGCAACGGTAAGCACACCCATCTCACGCGCGATCTCCGCGATGATCGGTGCCGCTCCAGTGCCAGTACCGCCACCCATACCAGCGGTAATGAAAAGCATGTCGGCACCCTGAATCAACTCCGCGATGCGCTCACGATCCTCAATTGCCGCCTGACGGCCCACGTCCGGATTGGCACCTGCACCCAAGCCTTTAGTGACAGCGCCACCCAACTGCATGGTGACTTTTGCCTGATTGCGTTTCAACGCTTGCGCGTCGGTATTGGCGCAAATGAACTCTACGCCCGCGACACCGTTGCCGATCATGTGGTCGACTGCATTGCCGCCGCAGCCTCCCACGCCGATCACTTTGATGATCGCTTCTGGTTGCTCTGTATCGATAACCTCAATCATGTTTACTCTCCTCTGCTGTGAAACAACTTGAAAAAACCCCAAACTATATTTCGGTAGAAACTTCCCCTGTTTCGCTAGAAATTCCCTTTAAACCAACTCGCCATTTTTTCGAATACGCCTTTGAAATTTGCGCTGTGCAGCCGTACATGCTCATCGCGCTTTTTTTGTTCCAGTCCGGACACCAGCAAGCCGACACCGGTGGAGAAACGCGGGTTGCGCACGACTTCTGCGAGCCCGCCGGAATACGTCGGCACGCCGAGACGCACCGGCATGTGAAACACTTCTTCACCAAGCTCAACCATGCCTTGCATCGCAGCACTCCCACCGGTCAACACGATGCCGGAGGACAACAATTCCTCAAATCCGCTGGCGCGCAATTCGCGCTGGATCAATGAGTACAGTTCTTCCACGCGCGGCTCAATCACTTCGGCCAGCGTTTGTCGCGACATCTGCCGTGGTTCACGGTCACCCACACCCGGCACTTCGATCACGTCATTCACACTGGCAAGCTGGCGCAGCGCGCAGCCGTGCGCCATCTTGATGTCCTCGGCATCCTTGGTTGGCGTGCGTAGTGCCATGGCGATGTCGTTGGTGATCTGGTCACCCGCAATCGGAATGACGGCGGTGTGGCGAATCGCCCCGCCAGTAAAGACGGCGATGTCGGTGGTGCCACCACCGATGTCAACAAGGCAAACACCCAAATCTTTTTCGTCCTGCGACAGCACTGCAATGGCCGAGGCCAGCGGCTGCAATACCAGATCGCGCACTTCTAATCCACAGCGCCTCACACACTTCATGATGTTCTGCGCCGCCGACACCGCACCGGTGACGATATGCACTTTGACTTCCAGACGAACGCCGCTCATGCCGACTGGTTCGCGTACGTCCTCCTGACCGTCGATGATGAATTCCTGCGTGAGGATATGCAGTATTTGCTGGTCCATCGGAATGTTCACTGCGCGTGCGGTTTCGACCACACGGTCGACATCGAACTGCGAAACTTCCTTATCCTTGATCGCGACCATGCCGTGCGAATTAAAACTCTTGATGTGCGAGCCCGCGATACCGGTAAGCACATCACGAATCTTCACGTCAGCCATTAATTCAGCTTCTTCCAGCGCGCGCTGAATGCCGGTGACGGTCGCCTCAATATTGACGACCACACCTTTCTTCAATCCTTTCGAGGGGTGCTGTCCCAGACCGAGAATTTCTAGCGCGCCATCGGCCGTTACCTCAGCAACGATGGCTACGATTTTGGACGTGCCAATGTCGAGCGCGACCAGCAGGTTTTTGGTTTCGCGCGGCTTATTCATAGGCTCGCTTCTTCATGCGCTGTTTTCATCATTTGACGACCGCCTTTTTGGTGGACTTACTCGCAGCGCCTGTCGTGGACATGACTGACATGGCAGGCTTGATCGGTTTGGCATCGGCAACTTTAAGTGCCATTCCGGATTGGTAGCGCATGTCGATACGCGCATTGGCCATTTGCAGCGCTGGCACGGCGGCATATGCCCTCACGTAACGATTGAGCCGCTCGCCAGCTTCAATGCGGCCCAGTTCCAGTGATGTGCCGTTATCAAGTACGACCTGCCAGGCGCGTCGGGCCGAAAGCGCAATAGACGATGGTGTCTGGCTGATCGCAGCGAGCCGGGATTTGAACTTGTCGTAATTGGCGAGGACTTCTTTGGCCGTACCTTCCGGGCCACTGAATACTGGCAATGGCTGATCGAGTTCGGCCTCGAACACCTCACCGAAGGTATTGACCAATAACCCTTGCTCTGAATCGCCAGTCTTCCATCTTGCGAACGGACGATGTTCTTCGACGCTAACTTCCAGCGTCGCAGGAAAGCGACGGCGAACATCAGCATTGCGCACCCAGTGCACTTGTTTAATGGCCGCTTTCACGTCATTCAAATTGGTCTGCAACATGCTGCCCCTGATGCCACCGGCGACGCGCTTGAGTTCTGCAGCATCGACGCGTTGCATGTCGCCGATAAATGTCACTTCCCCAATCGGAAACATCGGTGTGGAGTTCACGTTTTTCGATAACGCGCCCATCGCCAGCCACGCAAGCACTGCCGCCACCAGCATCGCCAGCAGCGAAGCTGCAATCACGACGACGCGGTTACGCGTGAAGTGCGCCGCGGGCTCGGGTGCGTGTCTGGGTTGAGGTTTTGGTTGGCGTGCCATCTGATTAACTTTTGAGCGATGCTGCGTGCAATATGCGTACGCACAGATCCGGATAACTCATCCCGACTGCACGTGCGGCCATCGGCACCAGCGAGTGGCCGGTCATGCCGGGCGAGGTATTCATTTCCAGAAAACTGTAGCGGCCATCCGGCGAAAGCATCATGTCGGCGCGACCCCAGCCATCGCAGCCAAGCACGCGGAATGCTTTCATTGTCATCGCGCGAATTTCCGACTCAACCTCGGCACGAACACCTGATGGACAGTGATACTTGACGACATCGGTGAAATATTTATTCTGATAGTCGTATGCACCCGCTGGCGCTTCGATTCGAATCAGCGGCAAAACATCCAGTTTTGTACCATCAGCGACCACCGATGCGGTCAATTCCTGTCCGGTAATGAATTCTTCCGCGATCACGAGCGGATCGAGTTTGAATGCGAGCTGAAAGGCGGCGACCAATTCGTTGGCCGTGTTTACTTTGGTGACGCCGATGCTGGAACCTTCGCGTACCGGTTTCACGATCAGCGGCAATTTCAATTCCTCGATGACTGCGCGCCAATCGCTGTCAGCGGTAAGCATGCGGAATTTCGGCGTCGGGATTCCTGCTGCCTGCCAGACAAGTTTGGTGCGCCACTTGTCCATCGCCAGCGCCGAACCCATCACGCCGGAGCCGGTGTAGGGAATCTTCAAGGTTTCAAGCACGCCTTGTACGGTGCCGTCTTCACCAAAGCGGCCATGCAGCGCGATAAACGCGCGATCAAATTTTTCACGCGGCAAATCGAACAGCGAATTGACGACCGGATCGAAGGCGTGTGCATCCACGCCTTTCTCGCGCAGCGCAGCAAGCACACCAGTGCCCGATAGCAGCGATATCTCGCGTTCAGCACTTGGGCCGCCCATCAGGACTGCCACCTTGCCGAGTTTTTTTGCATCAACGCTCAAAGTGAAACTCCAATATTGGTGCGGCTTTCAGGCATAAAATCACCTGTGAGGCCCGCCAGTGCTTGATCTACGTATTTGGCTTTAACGCTAGAAACCATCATTGCGCGCTACCGACAATTTTCACTTCGCGCACCAATTCCACACCGGTTTGCTGCCTCACGGTATCGTGCATATGCACGATCAGATTTTCGATATCGGCTGCCGTCGACGCGCCGGTATTGATGATGAAGTTCGCGTGCTTGATCGATACCTGCGCACCGCCGATGCTGAAACCTTTGAGGCCACACGATTCGATCAGCCGCGCAGCGTGATCGCCGGGCGGATTGCGAAACGTCGAACCTGCGTTGGGCTTATCGAGCGGTTGCGAGGCCATGCGTTTGGCCAACAACTCTTTGATGCGCGTCTTCGCGATGGCCGCATCACCCGGTTGGAAACGAAAACGTGCGGCAACAAACCATTCCTCACCGGGAAATTCAGCTGCCACATGCCGGTAACCAATTTCATAGTCGGTCGACTGTCGGGTATGCAGCACGCCATCGCGATCAATCGTCGTGCAATCGACCACCTGCTCCCATGTTTCGGTGCCATAACAGCCGGCGTTCATCGCCAATGCACCGCCCACTGAGCCGGGCACACCGGCCAGCCACTCGGCGGTGGTCAGCGAGTGTTTCGCGGCAAATTTTGCGACGTGTGGAGACGCAACACCAGCGCCAGCGCAGACGATGCTCCTGTCATTTGTATCAAGGGTAAGTCCGTGCAACGTCGGCGTCGTCATCACCACAGTGCCATCGAAGCCTGCATCCCGCACCAACAAATTGCTGCCAAGCCCAACGAATAAAATTTGTTCGTCTTTTGGCAACGTCGGCAGAAATGCTTGCAGACTAGCTAAGTCGACGGGCTTGAAGAACTGTTTCGCGCATCCGCCTGCGCGCCACGAGACGTGTCGCGACATCGGCTCATCGCGCCGCAGCTCCACACGAATTGTTGGCACGAGTGTTGAGATTTCACTCATGTTCATTCCCCGCCTCCAGCCCCGGCGAGGGTCGGCGCCACACCGCCCACTGAGCCCGCACCCATCGTGATCACCACATCGCCGTCGCGAACCCGGCTTAGCACCGCGTCGGGAATTTCATTGGCCGTCTCTACAAACAGCGGCTCTACTTTCCCTGCAACGCGTAGCGCTCGCGCAAGCGCGCGGCCATCTGCGGCGACGATTGGCGCTTCACCTGCGGGATAGACATCCGCCAGAATCAATTCATCGGCCGTGGACATGACTTTCACAAAGTCTTCAAACAAATCGCGCGTGCGTGTGTAGCGATGCGGCTGAAACGCCAACACGATGCGCCTGCCCGGAAACGCACCGCGCGCTGCTGCCAACACGGCTGCCATTTCGACCGGGTGGTGGCCGTAATCATCGATCAGCGTGAACGCACCACCGGATGCAATCGCGATATCGCCATAGCGCTGGAATCGTCGTCCGACGCCGGTGAATGTGGATAGCCCGCGTGCAATATCCGCGTCGGCAACACCAATTTCGCGCGCAATGGCGATGGCCGAGAGCGCGTTCAGTACGTTGTGCGCGCCGGCGAGATTCAACTCCACATCCATCACGCTACGATCATTGCCGTTCACCGCTGTGAACTTCATTTTTCCGTTCACTGCACTCACATTGACTGCGCGCAGCTCGGCACCTTCGCCCATGCCGTAGGTGCGCACCGGCTTACTCAATCGAGGCAAGATATCGCGCACGTTGGGATCATCTACGCACAACACCGCCAGACCATAAAACGGCAGATGTTCCAGAAATTCCACAAAGGCCGATTTCAATTTTTCGAAATCGTGCTCGTAGGTGTCCATGTGGTCCTGGTCAATATTGGTGACGACCGCCATGATCGGTTGCAGGTAAAGAAACGATGCATCCGATTCATCCGCCTCGGCCACCAGAAATTCGCCGGTCCCCAGACGGGCGTTGGTGCCGATGGAATTCAAGCGCCCGCCGATCACGCAGGTCGGGTCGAGGCCCGCTTCGCCAAGTACGTGTGCAATCAGCGATGTGGTCGTCGTCTTGCCGTGCGTCCCGGCGATGGCAATGCCCTGTTTGAATCGCATCAATTCAGCCAGCATCATCGCGCGCGGTACCACTGGAACGCGTGCAGCTTTGGCGGCGATCACTTCAGGGTTATCAGCTTTTACTGCGCTGGAAATCACCACCACATCAGCGCCAGCAATGTTGGCAGCGGCATGACCGATGAGCACCTTGGCGCCCAACGACTTCAGACGCTTCACAACGGCAGTTTCACTCAGGTCGGAACCGCCGACGGTGTAACCAAGATTGATAAGCACTTCCGCGATACCGGACAAGCCGGATCCGCCAATGCCGATAAAGTGGAGGTGTTTGACTTTATGTTTCATCTAACGAGTTCCATACATGCGCCAGCACAGCGCTCGGTTGCGTTCGGCTTTCCTAGTGAGCGCGCGATATTTGCCATTGCCAGCAATTTTTCGCGCGTCAGACTTTTGATTTGTTGTGCCAGCGTTTGCGGCGTCGTCTCCAACTGCTTTACCAATAGGCCAGCACCTGCGTCGGCGAGAAAATGCGCATTGGCCAGTTGTTCTTCAGCTACAAAAAATGGCAACGGCACGAGCACACTTGCCACGCCAGCGACTGTCAGCTCTGCGACCGTGATGGCACCGGAGCGGCACAGCATTACGTCGCACCAGGCGTATTTCTCACTGATATCATCGATAAACGGCAGCACTGTTGCGTCTACCGCCGCCGACCGATATGCGGCAACCAGCTCGTCGTAATTTTTCTCGCCGGATTGATGAATAATTTGTGGACGCTCCACTTTTGGTAACGTTGCCAACGCAGCAACAACCAGATCATTGAGCGTTTTTGCGCCGAGGCTGCCACCAACAATCAATAAGCGAACAGGGCCGCTGCGCCCCGCAAACCTCGTCGCGGGTATCGAGAGGCCAGCGATGTCGACACGTACTGGCGTGCCCAGCCATTCGACATTTTTCGGTTTCGGCAACAACTTGGCCAGCGCATTTTTTGGCACTTGTTCGAACGTCTTGGGAAATCCAACTAGCACACGATCTGCGATCAATGCGAGCACGCGATTGGTCAGGCCCGCATTCGCACCTGGCTCATGCACGACGAGCGGTTTGCCGCACAGCACACCCATCACGCCACCGGGGAAAGCGATATAGCCACCCATCGACACGACTACATCGGGCTTTACGCGGCGCATCACCGACAGCGATTGCCAACATGCGCGCAGCAACATCAGCGGCAACAATGCCCATGCAAGCAAACCCTTGCTGCGTACGCCGGACATATTGACGACTTCAATCTGGTAGCCAGCCTTACCGACCAGTTTGTGTTCCATGCCGGCAGGGGTGCCCAACCAGACAATCGTCCAGCCGCGTTGCACCAGAACATCGGCAATCGCCAAACCCGGATAAATGTGTCCGCCCGACCCGGCAGCCATGATGAGCGCGGTCCGCTTCATGCGCGTCCAGCCCCCTTGTTAGTGCTGGCACCCACGCGATTTTCTGCGTCGATTCGCAAAAGAACCGCAACCGCAATGCAATTAACAACGATGCCGGTGCCACCGTACGACAGAAATGGCAGCGTGAGGCCCTTGGTTGGCAGCACGCCCATATTCACGCCCATATTGATGAACGCTTGCGCCGACAGCCACACGCCGATACCCTGCGCAACCAGCGCGGGAAAATATTTTTCGCGCATCATCGCTTCGCGACCGACCGCGAAGGCGCGATGGATCAGCAGCACGAAAAGTGTCAGGACGATGGCGATCCCGACAAATCCAAGCTCTTCGGCAATCACTGCGAGCAGAAAATCGGTGTGTGCTTCCGGCAAGTAGAAAAGTTTTTCCACGCTACCGCCAAGCCCGACGCCGAACCATTCGCCGCGCCCGAAGGCGATGAGTGAATGCGAGAGCTGGTAGCCTTTCCCGTATGCATCCGCCCACGGGTCCATGAAGCCGACGATACGCTGCAGGCGATACGGCGAAGAAATAATCAGCGCGACGAACGCCACCGCGAGCAGCACGATCAATCCTGCGAATACACGCCAGTTGAGCCCGCCCAGAAAAAGGACAGCCATCGCAATCGCCGTGATCACCACCAGCGCGCCGAAGTCCGGCTGCCGCAGCAGCATCGCGCCGGTGAACACCATCACCGCCAGCATCGGCAGGAAGCCTTTCTTGAAATCGTGCATGAATGCGGCTTTGCGTACCGTGTAATCGGCAGCGTACAGCACCACAAAAAATTTCATCAGCTCCGATGGCTGCATGGTGGTAAAGCCCAGCGAAATCCAGCGTCGCGAGCCATTTACCTCACGGCCAATGCCGGGAATCAACACAATCACCAGCAGAAATCCGCCGAGGATAAAAAGCGGTAACGCGAGCCGCTGCCAAAGGGCAATCGGAATCTGGAACGTGATGCACGCCACCACCACACCGAGGATCAAAAAAATGCTGTGGCGCCGCAGATAGAAATGCATGCTGTAGCCAGAAAATTTGTCGGCTTCGGCGATCGCGATCGACGACGAATAGACCATCACCAAGCCCAGCGACAGCAACAGTACGACGCTCCACAACAGCGTCATGTCGAGTTCACCCCGTGGCGCGGTTGGGCTATAGAGCATTGCCGCCTCCCGCATTTTTGCCTGACCCGATTGCCAATTTTTGCTTCAACGCGCGCACGCACTCGGCGAATACCTCGCCGCGATGGTTGTAGTTTTTAAACATGTCGAAGCTCGAACAGGCCGGTGACAGCAACACAGCATCGCCCTGTGAGGCGCATGAATAGGCCTTCTCCACAGCATCCTGCATTGAAACAGCGTGGACGCTCGACACTCTTGCCGACGTGATCGCCGATTCAATCGAGCGCGCATCTTTACCGATCAGCACGACAGCGCGGGCACGTTTTCTTACCGGTTCACTAAGAGGCGAAAAGTCCTGCTCCTTACCAATGCCACCTGCGATCAGCACCGTCGGCACCGTCATGCCGTTGAGGGCCGCGACGGTGGAGCCGACGTTAGTGCCTTTTGAATCATCAAAAAACGTGACGCCATTGATGGTGCCGACATTTTCCAGCCGATGCGGCAGGCCTTTGAACTGGCGCAGGCCATCGACGAGTGGTGATGCCGCTGCACCGATACTGCGACACAATGCAAACGCAGCAAGTGCATTCGCGGCGTTGTGCAAACCGGCAATTGGCATTTCAGAGAGCGGCATCAATTGTGTACGGCCTTCACAGAGCGCGTCGGCGTCAATGCCAAAATCATGAGTGCTCAATGCAGCATCAATGCCGAACGTGCTGCATGATAATTTCGCATCGCGCATTTGCAAACTTGCGCTGTCCTCCCGATTGAGCACCTGATGCGCTGCATGCATGAAAATTCTTTGCTTGGCTGCTGCGTAATCGTGCATCGACCGATAACGGTCCAGATGATCCTGCGACAGATTCAGCATGGTCGTGGCGTCGAGATGCAGTGAGTGGGTTGTTTCAAGTTGGAAACTGGACAGTTCAATGACGTATACATCTGGCTGACCATTCACGTCGGCATCATGAAGCGCGTCCAATACTGGTAATCCGATATTGCCGGCAACCACCGTTTTCAATCCCGCAGCGCGACACATCGCCCCCGCCATTGCGGTCACGGTGGATTTGCCATTGGAGCCGGTGATGCCAATCACTTTTGGTTTCTTTCCCGTTATTTCGTTTTGTTGCTGCGCAAAGAGCTCGATGTCCCCAATGAAATTTTTGCCTTCAGCGACCGCCCGCGCGATGGCCGGATCACACGCGGGCCCAGCAACGGCCACGCCCGGGCTTGCAACAACGAGTTCGGCGTCGCTAAAGAGGGCATTGGTGAAGTTGCCGGTGACGATGTCGATTGCGGGATGGCTGGCGCGAAGTTGATCGGCACCGGGCGGATCTGATCGGGTGTCGGCAATTCGCACACGAGCACCCATTCGGTCGAGGTAGTCGACGACGGATCGTCCGGTGTCGCCCGCGCCAAGAACAAGAATGCGTTTGTCATGCCAGTTCACCTTTGTGTCCCATCACTTAGCGTAAAGTGATCAAAGTCAAGCATTGGCGAGCCTTCCAGACGATAAATTGCCCAGAATACCCGCCAATGCTAGTGTTTGAGGTATTTCTAATCTTCATCGCAGCTTCAATGTAGAGAGCCCAAAAAGTACAAGCATCATCGTGATGATCCAAAACCTCACGACCACCTGGTTTTCTTTCCAGCCCTTTAATTCGTAGTGGTGATGCAGCGGTGCCATGCGAAAAACACGTTTGCCGGTGAGCTTGAAACTTGCGACTTGAATCATCACCGACAACGTTTCCACCACGAACACACCGCCCATGATGATGAGTACGATCTCTTGCCGACACACCACGGCGATCAAACCCAGCGCGCCGCCAAGCGCGAGCGCGCCAACGTCGCCCATGAACACTTCAGCGGGATATGCGTTAAACCACAGGAACGCCAAACCCGCCCCGGCAATCGCGCCGCAGAAAATGGCGAGCTCACCTGCACCCGGGATATGTGGCACGCCAAGATAGGTGGCGAACACTCTGTTGCCAGCGACATAGGCAAAGATGGCGAGTGCCGACGCCACCATTACCGTCGGCATGATGGCCAGCCCATCAAGGCCATCGGTCAAATTCACCGCGTTTGAGAAACCGACGACCACAAACCACCCCAGCACGATGAAGCCAAACGTGCCGAGCGGAATCGCAACCGTTTTGAAGAACGGTACGATTAGATCAGTCTGTTGAGGCAGGTTCGTCCGGTAGGCGAGATACGACAGCGCAAGGGCTGTGATCACGGTCTGCCAAAACATTTTGGCTTTGGCCGATAGCCCTTTGGGATTTTTGTGGACGACCTTGCGATAGTCATCGACCCAGCCTATCGCCCCAAAGCCAATGGTCGTAACAAGACACGCCCACACATAACGGTTTTGCAGATCACCCCAGAGCAGCGTAGTCACTGCCACCGCTGCCAGGATGAGCGCGCCACCCATTGTCGGCGTACCCGCCTTGACCAGATGCGTTTGTGGCCCGTCGTCGCGCACCGACTGACCGATTTTCAGCGTCGTCAATTTTCGAATCATCCATGGACCGATGATGAACGAGATGGCAAGCGCCGTCATTGCCGCGAGCACGGTGCGCAACGTGATGTACTGGAACACGCTGAACACGCGATAGTCTTTGGCGAGCCATTGAAATAGTTCAAGCAACATCAGGCATGCCCTCCATGATAATCAGGCACCAGTTGCGAGACCACGCGTTCCATCGACATGAAGCGCGAGCCTTTCACCAGCACGTTGGTGTCAGCGGTCAAACGCGGCTTGATCGCATTAACCAACGCGTCGATTTGCGGAAAATGTTCCGCGCCTTTGCCGAACACTTCCACTGCATCGCGCATCAAGTCGCCGGTTGCGCAGAAAGAGTCAATACCCGCATCGCGCGCAAACGCGCCCACTTCGGCGTGCATGGCGGCACCTTCGCGTCCAAGTTCACCCATATCACCCAACACGAGGATGCGAGGGGACGACAGTTTGGCGAGCACGGCGATGGCAGCTTTGACGGAATCAGGGTTGGCGTTGTAAGTGTCGTCGATGATGGTGGCCGAATTGTGGCCGCGATAGGTCTGTAGTCTTCCAGCGACACCATGGAAATCCTCAAGACCCGACTTGATCACGGCCAACGGCACGCCAAGAGCGCAGGCACCCGCAGCAGCAGCGAGCGCATTGCGCTGATTATGATTTCCCGGAACCTGAAGACGCACGTCGATCTCGTTACCCTGATACGCGATGGCCAACGAACTCTCTGGACCGATGCCAAATTTTCCACACACGGCATCATCGGGACTCAGACCAAAACCGATGACCTGATGATGGCCTGCCAATTCTTTCCAGTAACTGCCGAAGCGGTCGTGCATGTTGATCACCGCGACGCCATCCGGTTTTAGTGCGGTATAAATTTCACCTTTGGCTTCTGCAATCGCTTCGCGACTACCGAGTTCGCCGATATGCGCGGTGCCGGCCATGATGACGAGTGCCACATCCGGCTCAACGAGGTGTGTGAGATAGGCAATTTCACCGAGATGGTTCATCCCCAATTCAAAGACGGCCATCTTATGATTTGTGTTCAAGCGCAGCATCATTTGCGGCACGCCAATATCGTTGTTCAGGTTCCCTTCCGTCGCGAGCAATGCATCCGCATGCCCGAGATGCCTGACGAGAATGGCGCGCAACATTTCTTTCACGGTCGTTTTGCCGTTGCTGCCGGTCAGTGCCAGCGCCGGTATTGAGAAACGCCGCCGCCACACTTGTGCCAGTCTGCCAAGTGCTGCGCGCGTATCTGAAACGAGAATCTGTGGAATCGCGACATCGTCAATGGCACGTGACACCAACGCGGCCGCAGCACCCCTTTCAGCAGCGCGCGCGACATACGCGTGCCCATCAAAATTATTGCCAGTGAGCGCGACAAACAATTGCCCTGCTTCTACAGAACGGGAATCGGTGGAAACGCCAGCCAACATGCAATCTTCAATCAACATCCCCAGCTGGCCGGAGCCAAATACGCGCGCTACTTCACTCAAGCGCATCGAAAACCCCGCGCTCATCGGCTCACTCCGTGCCACGCGTCCAACGCTTCCTGCGCGACTTCGATATCGCTGAAATGGTGCTTGGTCTCACCGACTATTTGGTAGTCTTCGTGGCCTTTGCCGGCAATGACGACGATGTCGCCGGTTTTTGCTTCGTTCAACGCTTCAAAAATTGCCTGATGCCGATCTGAAATTGATTTAAGCCGCGCGCCT
The DNA here is from genome assembly GCA_031401935.1 of Betaproteobacteria bacterium. Lineage (GTDB taxonomy): Bacteria > Pseudomonadota > Gammaproteobacteria > Burkholderiales > Usitatibacteraceae > UKL13-2. The sequence continues at coordinate 16,485 of JANNRY010000360.1, forward strand.
TTCATGCCCGACTCGATGTCCTCGATGATGCGTTCCGGATTTTCAGTGCGCGGATTGTCGGACGTGACAATCGACAAATCGGCGTAACGTGCAGAGATAGCGCCCATCAGGGGTCGCTTGCCGCGATCACGGTCGCCACCGCAACCAAACACTGAAATCAGTCGGCCATTCTCGGGCACGATTGCGGCGATGGTCGATAACGCTTTCTCAAGCGCATCCGGCGTATGCGCGTAATCAACAACCACAAGCGGTTTGTTTCGGTCTGACGAGCGCACCGTTTGCATGCGGCCCGGCACCGGCGGCAATTCACAAGCAATCGCGGCGGCCTGCTCAAGTGATACGCCGCTAACCAGAAGGGCGCCGATCACCAACAACAAATTGGAGACATTGAATGCGCCGAGAATGTCGGATTCCACGTTCGCGCGACCAAATTTTCCGCCGATTTCAAACGCGAGCCCGGCAGCAGAAACCGACAACTGTTCTGCAACAAGATCAGCATGATGTCCATTTTGCCGGGTGCTGGTGCGGACAAGATTGATGCCGTTACCGTCTGCGGTGTTGAGCCGCTGAATCAATTGCTGACCGAACGCGTCGTCTGCGTTGATCACCGCGTGCTTCAAGCGACTCATCGTAAACAACTTCGCTTTCGCTTCGCCATATGCAGCCATCGTGCCGTGATAATCAAGATGATCGCGCGTGAGATTGGTGTACACCGCGACGTCGAATTTAATATCCGCTACGCGACTCTGATCGAGACCGTGACTGGACACCTCCATCGCGCACGCCACCGCACCTTGTGTCACGTATTCGCGCAGCTGGCGTTGCAACGCGACTGCATCCGGCGTGGTGTTGTCCGATGGCTGCAAGTTGCTGTTGTTGCCCGCCAGGTTGCTGCCCACGAGACCGTTGCCGATGGTGCCAAGTACTGCGGATTTTCTGCCCGCGCGCTCAAGGCTCTGTGCGATCCATTGTGCGACAGAAGTTTTTCCATTGGTGCCGGTCACACCGGTCATCCAGAGCGCATCGGACGGATGACCGTATATGTATCCCGCAATCTGGCTGGCGTGGACTTTCAAGTTCGGCACCGCAAGACTTGGTACTTTCCAGCCGCTTTTCCACTCAAAATTGGCCGGGTCATACAAGACTGCCGAAGCGCCGCGCACAATGGCGTCTTCGATGAAATCACGACCATCGCGCGTCGCGCCGCGATAGGCGAGAAAGCATGCACCGCGCCGTGCGTCACGACTACTTGCAGTCACATCAGTGATCTGCGCTGGGATCGCAGCAAGCGCGTTTGAAAGTTCTACCGGCGTGAAGTCGGTTGCCAAAACAGTGCCGGAATGCATCAATGGAGCTTCCACCATTAGCCGCGCTCCTTCGGATTGCTGATGGTTGCCGCCGGAACAGCGCTGGCTTCGCGCAACGATTCGGCATCTGGCGCAACACTGGACATGCGCAATGCCTGCGACATCACATTCGAAAATACGGGCGCAGATACATCGCCGCCGAAATGTTTGCCTGCTGACGGCTCATCGATTGTCACGACAATGATGTACCGCGGATTCGACACTGGGCCATAACCAATGAACGAGGAGCGGTAAAGATTTTCAGCGTATTGGCCGTTGACGAGCTTGTAGGCTGTTCCGGTTTTGCCGGCGACGCGATAGCCTGGGACTTGGCCCTTGGTGGCAGTACCGCCCTGCTCGGTCACCGTTTCAAGCATCTGTGCCATCGCCTTCGCGGTTTTTGACGAGATTATTTGCTTGCCGATGACATCACCTTCCCTCTTCAGGAACGTGACCGGTAGCAATACGCCGTCATTGGTAAATATCGTGTAAGCGCGCGCCAATTGAATCGCGCTCACCGATACCCCGTAGCCATAGCCCATCGTCGCTTGCTCGATCGGCTTCCATGTCTTGACCGGGCGCAACCGGCCTGTCGCCTCGCCCGGAAATCCTGTTTTTGGTGCGACACCAAATCCGAGCTCGCTATACATATTCCACAATTGCTCGGACGGGAGTTGCAGTGCGATCTTTGCGGTGCCGATGTTGCTCGATGTCTTGATGATTTCCGAGACGGTGAGCTGGTTGGAACGATGAGGTAGATCAGTAATGGTCTTGGCGCCGATGGTAAGCCCGGGACCCGTGGTAATCACGGTATTGGGTTTGACAATGCCTGCTTCAAGCGCTGCCGATACAGCAAATGGCTTGAACGTAGAGCCGGGCTCAAAGACATCGGTGATACTGCGATTTCTCATCTGCGCTGTTTGCACATGTGCGCGATTATTCGGATTGAAGTCCGGCTGGTTCACCAGTGCCAATATTTCACCTGTTTTAGCATCGAGCATTACCAGTGCACCGCCCTTGGCTTTATTGGCTTCCACCGCCGCCTTCAATTCGCGATGTACCAGATTCTGAAAGCGCTCATCAATAGACAGCTTGAGCGGTTTGCCCTCGCGCGGTGCTTTCAGATTTTCTATGTCTTCGACAACACGACCTTTGCGATCCTTGATCACGCGCTTTTGGCCAGTGGCACCCGCAAGCATGGCCTGCTGTGCCAGCTCGATGCCCTCTTGTCCTTGATCGTCCAAACCGGTAAAGCCAATGACGTGTGCCGTGACATCGCCAGACGGATAGAAGCGACGAAATTCGCGCTGCTGAAATACCCCGGGAATTTTTAGCGCCATCACGCGTACTGCCTGCTCGGGCGAAAGTTGGCGTTTTAGCCACACGAAATTCTTGCTGCTATCGGCAATTTTCTCCGCGAGTAACTTCCGATCCATGCTGAGTGCGGTTGCTAGTCTGGCCACTTGCGATGCATCAGCTTCAATATCCATCGGGCTTGCCCAGATGGATTCGACTGGCGTGGAAATCGCCAGCGGCTTCCCATGTCGATCCATCACTGCGCCGCGTGAAGCGGGCATATCGACAACACGAACGAACCGCGCCTCCCCTTTTGCCTGCAGGAAAACGTTATTGAGCGCCTGCAGATAGAACGCACGACCGAGGAGAATGACAAACCCGCTCAGGCAAAGCAGCAGCACGACGCGCGACCGCCAGCCTTCAAGTTTTAGCCGCAGGCTTGGCTCAAGGCGTTTGGACGTGAAGCGCATATTATTTCCCGTCCGCTTTGCGATCTGCAATCGCAGGCATGTCGCCATCCAACACCACGATCACGGTTTTTTTTGCGTCTGGTTGCTTCATCCCCAATTCTTGTGCGGCCTTTTGTTCAATGCGTCTGCCCGCCCCTTGGGTCTGCGCTTCGATTTGTAGTTCGCGCCACTCGCTATCGAGCTTGCGTTCTGACTCTTGCTCCACTTGCAGCTCGGTAAAATATTTACGCGCCTTGTGTTGCGATGTCACCACCGATAGCGCGCAGCCGATCAACACCAGCAGCAGTAATGTGTTTAGCCTCGTCACAGTTTTTCAGCCGACCGCATGATGGCTGAGCGCGCGCGCGGATTGGCGGCGATCTCGGCATCGGTCGGCTTGACTGGTTTACCGATAATGCGCAACGTCGCATCATTGACTTCATTGGCGCGTATCGGCAATTTTGAGGGCAGGTGGTCCGCCTTCGCCGCGTTTTGCATAAAACGCTTGACGATCCGGTCTTCCAGAGAATGAAACGCGATCACCACTAACTTGCCTCCAGTCCGTAAGCCCATAACGGCCTGCGGTAAAACTTGCTCTACCTCTTCAAGCTCTTGATTGATGAAAATCCGAAGAGCCTGAAACGTGCGGGTTGCGGGGTTTTGGCCCGGCTCGCGCGTCCTGACGGTTTTACCCACGAGCTCGGCAAGCTCGCGCGTCGTCCGAATACGTCCGATGACCCTTGCCGCAACAACCGCTCTTGCAATCTGCCTAGCAAACCGTTCTTCACCATAGCGCCAGAT
>JANNRY010000361.1:0-1822 GCA_031401935.1 Betaproteobacteria bacterium
CCTCGGCGTACTTACTAGCCGACTATCGCTGCCTCCGGCGCGCGCCGCACTTTAAGCCACTTTTTAGCTTACTGCGGCGCGCCGTTCAGAATCCAGTTCTGAAACAAATCGAAGCTTGCGCGTGAGGGCTGTCCTGGTTCCACGGTCGTATTGAAGCCTGGCCGTAGCAGGCCGTTGTGATGATTGCCCGCGGGCTTTCTCAACAATGGACTCGCGATGATATCGGTGAAATTAACACGCCCGCGCGTTTCGGTATAAAACCATAAATCATCGGTCGCGTCGCCGACAATGCCGTCGCCGTTACGGTCAGTGTTGGTATAAAACAGCGGCGGTATCACACTCGTGCCACCGGCTGCATGACATCCGGAATTCGTGCAGCCTGCCACTGTTGATTGCAACACTGTTTTGATGTCCGCAAAGCGGATGGCCGCAGGCGCAATCGGCAACGCGCTATCAACCACTATCTTGAGTTGTGCGGGTGCGCCTCTCGTCGGGCCGTTGCTTGCCACCAATTGCACGACATAAGTACCGTTCGCGGTTGCGGTAAATGTGGCTTGCGCGGTGGTTTGATTGGTAAGCGTCGCGCCAGCAGGGCCGGACACAAGCGACCACACGTAACTATTGGCGTACAAACTCCCGGTCGCCGACAGTGTGGATGCGCCAGGCCGTACGACGCGATCAGGCCCGGGGTCGCTGATGGGCCGTCCCGGCCGCAGCGCCTTGCCGGTGCTATCGCGCAAGCCGGTGTAGCCTTGGGTTTCAAGAAAGGTGGCAAGAATTTCTGGCCGGTTTGACGCATAAAAAGCTTCCGAGACCAATTTGGCGAGCGGCATGTTGCCGCGATCAATGATGTGCGCCTTGATGCGGTCTGCGTACGCGACGAACTTTTCATACTCCTCGAAATCGAGGTCCGATTGATTGCCCGTTCCGCGCAGGGTGTGACATGCACGGCAGGAGGTCGAAACGACTTCCTTGTACAGCGTCGACTGCCCCGCCACCAGCCATGAATTTGGCACGTAGCTATCAGCGAAAGTCGCGTTTGGCATGCCATTGCCGCCATAGGCCGTCTTGACTTGCGCAGCCGCCGTGCCCTGCCACTCATTCCTGTTGGCAGCAGGTCGACAGGCGTCTTCCGGGAATGTGGAAGGTGCTGCGATCGGATAGGTGCAGAGAACCATCTTGTTGATGATTTTCATTTTCGCTTCCTGCTCCGCGCGCGAAAACCCGGTGACGGTCGAATAATCAAACGCGTCCGGTTCGAGCAAATGCATCCTTGCCTGCACATCACCGCGCGATTGCGACACGGAATTTTGTACGAGATTAAACAGTCGCTTGCCGGTCGCATCAGGTGGCGTGAGCGCATCACCGCGTCCACCGTGACACGATATGCAGGGGCCAGGCATCGCTTTTTCGCCCCGGCCATCCATGTTGATCGTGAGTCTGCGGGCACCGGTACCGGGGTCATACGTGTAAAACTTCAGGAAGCTGGCACCGCCATTCGGGCCGGGGCTGAATTCAATGGCGTTGGTGCCTTTGTGTTGGAGTTGATCCTTGACAATCGCCGCGTCCAGGTTGATGCGCGTGTACGTATAGCCGGCAGCGGCTTCGACAAAGTAGTTTTCCACGTTCGCAGCGACGGTGCCGTTGGTATTTTGACGGAAGGTCAAATTGCGCCCGTAGCCCAAGTCACGAACATCGCCAAAAATGACATTCACTTCGGTACCAGTAGCGGTGCCGAATCCGTTTGCCGTTTTCCATTTGGCGAGGGTGTCTTTCTGGTTCAACGGATCGACCGCTGCGTAATACGCGGTCGCCCATTCGA
>JANNRY010000362.1:0-7649 GCA_031401935.1 Betaproteobacteria bacterium
CGATGGCGACCGACATCGCCTTTGCGCTCGGTGTGCTGGCGATCCTTGGCAATCGAATTCCCGCGTCGCTCAAGGTGTTCGTCGTGGCATTTGCTGTCATCGACGATCTGGGCGCAATCATCGTCATCGCGCTGTTTTATACAGCCAAGCTTTCCGCGTGGTATTTCGCGGGGGCGATGGCTGTACTGGCGCTGTTGGTGGTGCTTAATCGCGTATTCAGGATCATGTCGCTGATGCCGTATTTGCTGGGCGGTGCGCTGCTGTGGTTTCTGATGTTGAAATCAGGTGTTCACGCCACAATTGCGGGCGTGATGCTGGCGTTTGCCATTCCGTTTTCCGCCAAAGACGAAGATACTGCGTCGCCTTCGCACCGGCTCGAACACTTTTTGCATAAGCCGGTCGCTTTCGTGATCCTGCCAATATTCGCGCTGGCCAATACAGGTATTCCCATCGGGGCGGACTGGTTTCAAAGTCTCGCCAGTTCCAACAGCGCGGGCATCATGGCGGGCTTGCTGATAGGCAAACCGCTGGGCGTGACGTTGATTTGTCTGGTTGCCGTATGGAGCGGCATTTGCCATCTACCTACCGAGATGAATTGGGGACATGTCGTTGGTGCCGGGATCATCGGCGGCATCGGCTTCACCATGTCAATCTTTATTACCAATCTAGCCTTCGCCGGAAATGCGGAGACCATCAACGCTTCAAAGATGGCGATTTTGCTGGCTTCGCTGGTGGCGGGGCTGATCGGCTTCGTATGGCTGCGGTTTACAGGTAGACCGGCGTTGCCCTAATTTAACGGGGACGGCCTATTTAACCGCAGACGGCGCAACACCTGACAACGCTGAAACCGGTGCAGCACCTATCCTCTTGATCGGCGCATCCGCGCGCCAGCCGAGCACCGCCAGCATCACAAAGAAGCCGACCACGTAGGCAAGTGCTACATGCCAGCCGTGCTTTAGCCATAGTCCAACCGACTTTCCCTCGGGGTACATGCTCACCAGCGCCACACCGGCGGAAGAACCAAACCAGATCATCGATCCGCCGAAGCCGACGGCATAGGCGAGAAATCCCCAGTCGTAGCCACCCTGCTTGATTGCCAGCGCAGTGAGCGGAATATTGTCGAATACGGCGGATACAAAGCCTAAACCCAGCGCGCTTTGCCATGAAGCAATCGGCAACTCCTCAACAGGCATCATCGATGCACAGGTCACCAGCGCCAACAGAAAAATCGCCCCTTTCCCGGCATCGGGCAATATCTCCCAGTCGGGCCGACGCAGCGGTAGTGAAATCAATATGGCCACCCAAACAGCCACACCGATAAACGGAAAGTGGTCGGCTAGCGCATTGAACTTCAAGTTAACGGTGACATTCGTGCCGATGGCCAAAATCAGGATTAGCGCGACGATGCCGATACGCGTCCAATCCACGTGCGTATGCGCATGGGCATTTTTGAGGATGGGCGAGTACTTGTGCTGCTGGAAGGAAGCTGGAATACCGCACACGATCAGTGCGACGACCGCCGCCACATAGGCATCGAACACCTGACCCGGGCTCACGCCGGATATCCACAACATCGTTGTCGTGGTGTCACCCACGACACTGCCGGCACCGCCCGCATTTGAAGCCGCGACAATCGCTGCGAGGTAGCCGATATGTACCTTGCCGCGAAACAGTTGATGCGCCATCGCGCCGCCAATCAATGCCGCCGCAATGTTGTCGAGGAATGAAGACAACACGAACACCATGATCAACATGACGAAGGCGCCCTTCCAGTCGTCGGGCAGGTACTTCGGCAATATCACCGGCACATGGCTTTTCTCGAAATGCCGGGAGAGCAATGCAAAGCCCATCAAGAGGCAAAGCAGATTGACCAGAATGACCCACTCGTGGCCCATGTGCGATACCCAGCCCGACACGCCGGGGCCGAACTTGAATCCAGTGAAAATGATCTTGTACAGAGAAATGACGACTGCACCGGTCAGCGCCACACGCAGAGTGTGAGCGTGAAACAGCGCGACACCGAGCAGTGTCAAAGCGAACAGGACGAAATCGAGGGGGATGCCGAACACGCGGATCAGATCCGGTGTGTATGCGGCAGACGCAGCACCTTGGGCGCAGGCCAGCATCGGTAAGTACAGCACAATGACGAGGAACAAGCTTCGGGCGCGGGATGCTGATCGACGCATGGACACTCCAGGTCAGGGAATCAAAATGACATGTACACGATACGGGCCATGCGCACCAATCACAATGGTTTGTTCGATGTCAGCCGTGCGAGAAGGTCCCGAGACAAAAAACGTCGCGCGAGGCGGCTCACCAATCTCAACGCGCATCAATAGAAACGCATCTTCCATGGTCGCCACCATACGGCTTTTTTCGACGATGCAGATATGCGTTTCCGGCAACAACGCGGTCGACTTCGGCGTGTTGGGCGCGCCAAGTAGCAACAACGTTCCCGTCTCACCGATGGCGCAGAAGCAGCCGGTGATACCGATCAGGTCGTCGCCATTCGCAGGGCGGTTGTCGTACTGAATGCCAGCGGCCTGCCAATCGAGCCGAGCGAATTCAGACCAGCCAACGCAACGAGGCTGCAAGGACGCGCTGGCAATATAGCGGGCTACTTCACGCGGTACGTCGGCCAACCCGGCAACCTCCGTTATGGTGGTTGTCAGCCGCGCACATTCCTCGATGAAATGTTGCACCGGATCGTGCATGGCAAAGGTTGGCACCGGTCCGCGTTCATGTGAGAAAATATGAGAGCCCACTGCCGCGAGTTCGGCTTCGGTTGTCGCACCTGCTTTGCCGCTCTGACCGCGGATGCGCGCGAGGATATTTTCGCGGGCACTCATGAATTATCTTTTTTTAAAGCAAGTCTTGCCGCATAGAGTTCACGGAATGTCTTACCTTCAGGCGCGGGCATGTCACGTCCGTCTGTCCAGCCATCAATGCCAGGCAGCGCGTGAATCAATTTTTCTTTGCCACCCAGCATTGCGGCGAATCTGGCGCCAATGCGTGAAGCAAAAGCGTAAAGGCCCGGGCGTTTCACAAAGAATCCCCATATCGAGATCGCAAAGCGCTCGCTGAACGGTCGCAGCTTCATATCGAATTGTCGCTCGCGCCATTTACGCATCAGGTCCGGTAATGGAATTTTTACCGGGCAGACGACCTGGCACTCGCCACAAAACGTCGCCGCGTTGGGCAGGTCACCTGCGTTCTCGATGCCGACATAAGTTGGCGTCAGCACCGAACCCATCGGACCGGGATATACCCAGCCGTACGCGTGACCGCCGACGTTCTGATACACAGGGCAATGATTCATGCAGGCCCCGCAACGAATACAGCGCAGCATGTCTTTCATGTCACTGCCAACGAGCTTGGTGCGACCGGCATCAACCAGCACGATGTGCATCTGCTCAGGCCCATCAGATTCACCGGTGGCCTTCACACCGGTCGTTAGCGTGAGGTAATTCGCAATGGATTGGCCGATGGCCGAACGCGGCAATAGGCGAATCAACGTCGCAAAGTCTTCCAAAGTTGGAATGACTTTTTCAATCCCGGTGACGACGCAGTGAATGCGCGGCAGCGTCGTGACCAGATCAGCGTTGCCCTCGTTGGTGACGGTAAGTGTCGTGCCGGTTTCGGCGATGACAAAATTGGCACCTGAAATACCCATATCCGCACCGAGAAAATGGCTGCGCAATTGTTCGCGTGCTTCGCGGGTCATTGCTGGAATCTCCGTCAGACGCGGCTTGTGGTGCGCGTTCATGAACAGTTCCGCGACCTGCTCCTTGGATTTATGTACAGCGGGTGCAACGATGTGCGAAGGCGGCTCATCGGCCAGTTGCAGGATGTATTCACCCAAGTCGGTTTCCATCACGCGAATACCGGCACCGATCAGCGCATCGTTAAGCGCAATTTCCTCGGTGACCATAGACTTGGATTTAGTGATGGTTTTCACGCCATTACGCTGGGCGATTCCCAGCACGATGGCGTTCGCTTCCTCCGCCGTTTCCGCCCAATGCACTTGCGAGCCGCGGCGAATGGCATTGCGTTCAAATTCGAGCAGATACGCGTCGAGATTATCGATGACGCGGTCGCGCATTGCCGCAGCGTAGGTACGAATGTCTTCCCAGTTGTCGATCTGCGCGACACCAAGCGCGCGACCATCGACAAATTTACCTTTGGATTTCTTCAGCGCACTCTGCAATACGGCGTCGTTGAGTTTGGTGCTCGCCGTTTGCTTGAAATGCATGCTTTGTACTTGCATTGTCGTCCCGCCACCACTCAGAAGTGTAGATCGCCATTTGACGGGATTTTCCAGACAAAAATCGCCTGGAATCCCCGCCAATGCTAGTGTTTACGAATTACTTCGTCATCCCCGCCGCAACTTCCGCGAAATGGTAAACATTTGTCTTCATGTCGCCATTACGCCGCAATCGGCCCTCAATATTCAGCAGGCAACCCAAGTCACCACCGACAACCGCACTCGCACCGGATACGCCAATGTTGACGCACTTGTTCTCGGCCATACGCGTGGAAATTTCACCGAGCTTGATGGAAAACGTGCCGCCAAAGCCGCAACATTTTTCAGCGTCCTGCATTTCACTCAACGAACATCCTGTCTGCGCGAGCAACGTGCGCGGCTGCGTCTTGATGCCGAGTTCGCGCAGACCGGCGCAACTATCGTGGTAGGTAACGGAACCATCGAATTTGTGGCTAAGCTTTTCGATCTTCAACACGTTCACCAAAAAGTCTGACAGCTCGTACCACTTGGCCGCGAGCGCACGGAAATCAGCTTCCTCGGGTTCGCCTTTGAACAAATCTTCGGCAACATGCAACTTCATCTGTCCGGAACAAGAGCCTGACGGTGCAACGACGTAATCGCAATCTTTAAATTCTGCGAGCACTTTTTTGGCGAGGGTCTTTGCGATATCACGCGCGCCGGAGTTGTAGCCAGGCTGACCGCAACAGGTTTGGCTCGGCGGCACGATGACAGTACAGCCTGCGTCCTCCAGAAGCTTGCAAGTGGCAAAGCCAATATTAGGGCGGACGAGATCTACCAGACAGGTAACAAAGAGGCCGACGTTCATGCCGCTATTTGAGCATGCGGGCAGAGTGAAGGCAAACGGCGCGGCGATGAATCTGTCGCGCGAATACTGTGACGTGCTGTGACGACTGGCAGTTGAAGACTAGCGGCAGGATTACCCCTGTTTGGCGGTGAACCCTGCAATCTTCTGTGTTTCGAGCCATTTCTTGATGCGATTTGCATCGCCAATTCTGGTAAGTTTTCCCCACGAATCGAGCAAAACAATCACTACTGGATTGTTGGCAATGGTCGCATGCATTACGAGGCATTTTCCCGCTTCATTGATGTAGCCAGTTTTGGAAACACCAATATTCCACCCTTGGGCGCGCACCAATGCGTTGGTGTTATTGAAGCCCATCGAACGCCCATTGCTGGCCAGTGTGACGTGGAGTTCCTGCGCGGTTGAAAATTCGCGGATTTCCGGAAATGTGGCGGCTGCAGAAACCAGCAGCGCCAAATCCTGCGGGCTGGCAACGTTGCCCGGTGCCAAACCCGTCGGGTCAACAAACTTGGTGTTTTGCAATCCCAGCAGCTGTGCTTTCGCATTCATCGCTTCCACAAACGCAACGCTGCCGCCCGGATAAGTGCGGCCCAGTGCAGCGGCGGCGCGATTGTCGGATGCCATCAATGCCAGGCGCATCAGGTCTTCACGCCGAAACGCAGCGCCAACTGGAATGCGCGACCGCGAACCTTTGAGCATGTCGATATCTTCTTTATCGACGATGACCGCCTCATCCATACTCAGCTTGGCATCAAGCACCACCATCGCCGTCATCAGCTTGGTGATAGATGCAATCGGCACGGCTTGATCGGCGTTTTTGGAAAATAACGCCCGACCGCTGGCAGGATCGAACACCATGAAGGCGTGCGACTGCAAATTCGGCATGCCGTCTTTATTCAGATCGGCAACGCCCACCGCCTTTGCACGCACGAGCGCGGGCTTGGCTTTTTTGGCTTGAGCAGATGTTTTTTGCACAGCTTCAGCGAACGCGTGGTTCGGTACGCAAAACATCAGCGCCGCGCTAAAAATCGCGATAATAGGGGGAAAGTAGAGTCTCACTTTGTTACCGATTAGTGAATTGTTTAACACCATAACAAAAATTGCAGGGTTCTGGCAAGGATTCATGCGCCGCGTTAAATTCCAATTGCAAGCCACTGAATAACGACAAAAATGTCATCGCCCAAATATCCCCGCCTCGAAACGCTCGCCGTCCATGCCGGCCAGTCGCCTGATCCCACCACCGGTGCCCGTGCGGTACCGATCTACCAAACTGCGTCATTCGTCTTTCCGGACACCGAAACTGCGGCGTCTTTATTCAATCTGGAACGCACCGGGCACGTCTATTCGCGTATTTCCAATCCGACCCTGTCGGTATTCGAAGAGCGCATGGCCGCCCTCGAAAGTGCTCCCGCCGCCATCGCCACCGCCAGTGGTCAGGCCGCGCTGCACTTGGGCATTGTCACGCTGATGGGCAGTGGTTCGCATATTGTTGCTTCCAATGCTCTTTACGGCGGCTCGCATAATTTATTGAGTTATACCTTGCCGCGATTCGGCATTGAGACCACCTTTGTGAACGGTCGCGATCCAGACGCATGGAAAAAAGCGATTCGGCCCAACACGCGTCTGCTGTTCGGTGAAACGGTGGGTAATCCTGGATTGGATGTACTCAACATTCCCGTCGTAGCCGACATTGCACACAACGCCGGCCTGCCGCTGATGGTTGACGCCACGCTCACCACGCCTTTCCTCTCGCAACCGATTTCGCAAGGTGCGGACATCGTGATGCACTCGGCGACAAAATTTCTTTCAGGCCACGGTGTAGTCATTGGCGGCATATTGATCGACGGCGGAACCTTCGATTGGGAAAAATCCGGCAAGTTTCCAACGCTTACCGAGCCTTACGATGGATTTCACGGCATGGTCATGTCGGAGGAATCTTCGGTCGCCGCGTTCGCATTGCGCGCGCGTCGCGAAGGCCTGCGCGACTTTGGCGCGTCGATGGCACCGATGACGGCATTCCAGATTTTGCAAGGGCTGGAAACATTACATGTACGCATGCCACGGCATGTGGACAACACACGAAAGATCGCGCAGTTTTTGCTGGCTAATAAAGTGGTGGCGGAGGTCAATTACCCGGAACTTGTGTCGCATCCGGATTACGAGCTGGCCAAACAATTGCTGCCAAACGGCGCGGGCGCGGTGATCAGTTTTGATTTACAAGGCGGCAGCGGAAACGCGAAAGAAGCTGGCAAAGTATTCATTGAAAAACTCGCCCTGTTTTCACATCTGGCCAATATCGGCGACGCCAAATCGCTGGTGATTCATCCGGCATCCACGACGCACTTCCGCATGTCGGATGCCGCACTGGTTGCGGCGGGTATCCACCCTGGCACCATCCGCCTGTCGATCGGCCTGGAAGACGCCGGCGACCTGATTGAAGACCTGAACCGCGGTCTCGCTGCGGCCGCGAAAGTCTAGTCATGCAGATCGAACTCAACGGTCAAACCGCTTATGCCTACACCGGCGGCAAGCCCTTCGATGCCGGCCTGCCCTGCGTCGTGT
>JANNRY010000363.1:0-20580 GCA_031401935.1 Betaproteobacteria bacterium
TGGCTGGGCGTGATTGTGAGGGTAATTTCGGCCAAATTCCACTGCGCCCGATCGCTACTAAAACATTAGCGCTCCCGGCAAGCAAAACCTTGGCTATAGGCCCATAACACTATAAATTTGCCGTAAATCAGCGGTTTACCGGCAAAAAGCAGCCCAGCGCCTGCACCACCCACGGCTGCGGCACGGACGCACCCGCCGTGCGCTTACGGGGCTTCATTGGCCAAAAAAAAAGCCCGCAAGCGGGCTTTTCCTACTGAGCAGGCTGAGTCGACTTATTTGGACGCAGGCGCTGGCGCGGCCGCTGGTGGCGCGCCGGTGTCGTAGCCCGGCGCGGCAGCGGGGGCGCTGATGGCGGCAGGCTCGGCAACAGCCGCTTTGGCAGGCTTGGCCCCGTGAATCTGCATCATCAGCGGCACGATCAAGAGCGCCACGATGTTGATGATCTTGATGAGCGGGTTGATGGCCGGGCCCGCCGTGTCTTTGTACGGGTCGCCCACGGTGTCGCCGGTCACGGCGGCTTTATGCGCGTCCGAACCTTTGCCGCCGAAGTGGCCGTCTTCGATGTATTTCTTGGCGTTGTCCCACGCGCCGCCACCGGTACACATCGAGATCGCGACGAACAAGCCTGTCACGATCGTGCCCATCAACATGCCGCCGAGCGCCTGAATACCAGCCTCACGACCCATCAGCAGGCCAACGACCAACACCACTGCAATTGGTGCCAGCACTGGTAGCAACGAAGGAATAATCATTTCCTTGATCGCACCGCGGGTCAGCATGTCGACTGCGCGGGAATAATCGGGCTTGGCAGTGCCTTCCATGATGCCTTTGATTTCGCGGAACTGGCGGCGAACTTCTTCAACCACGCTGCCTGCACAACGACCAACCGCTTCCATCGCCATCGCAGCGAACAGATACGGAATCAAACCCCCGACAAACAAACCGATGATGACGGCCGGGTTGGAGAGGTCGAACGTGACGTGGCGGCCAGCTTCTTCAAGCTTGTGCGTGTAATCCGCAAATAACACCAATGCCGCAAGACCGGCCGAACCAATCGCATAGCCTTTGGTAACCGCTTTTGTCGTGTTGCCAACCGCGTCGAGCGGGTCGGTAACATCGCGCACTGACTTCGGCAGGCCTGACATTTCTGCAATGCCACCGGCGTTATCGGTGATCGGGCCGTATGCGTCAAGGGCAACAACGATGCCAGCCATCGACAACATCGATGTTGCAGCGATTGCGATGCCATACAAACCAGCCAGCGCGTAGGCGGCGTAGATTGCCAAACAGACCGACAACACTGGCCATGCGGTGGAACGCATCGACACACCCAAGCCAGCGATCATGTTGGTCGCATGACCTTTGGTGGACGCTTCAGCCACGTGCTGCACAGGCTTGAATTCGGTGCCGGTGTAGTACTCGGTGATGTAGACCATCAGTGCAGTCAACACCAGACCGACCACACAGCAGAGCCACAGGTTCATGACTGTCAGCTTCGGGTCCTGCAGGTAAACGTCGCCCATCATGTAAGCGGTAATCGGGTAGAACGCCGCCACCGCCAAAATGCCTGAAATCGCCAAGCCACGATACAGCGCGTTCATGATTTTGCCGCCTTCACGTGCGGTCACGAACGAGCAACCGACGATGGACGCGATGATCGCGAATGCGCCGAGCACCAGCGGATACACCACCACGTTTGCAACAGTCGCAGTACCAGGCAACAACAATGCGCCCAAGACCATCGTTGCGATGATTGTCACCGCATAGGTTTCAAACAAATCAGCGGCCATACCAGCGCAATCGCCAACGTTGTCACCCACGTTATCGGCAATCACGGCAGGGTTGCGTGGATCATCTTCCGGAATGCCAGCTTCGACTTTACCGACCAAATCGGCACCGACGTCAGCACCTTTGGTGAAAATCCCGCCGCCGAGACGCGCGAAAATGGAAATCAGCGATGAACCGAATGCCAAGCCAATCATCGGCTTGATGACATCGCTCAACTTGGTGCCGAATGCTGCGGAACCTTGCAGGTAGTAAAAGAAAACCACCACGCTCAACAGACCCAATCCCACCACCAGCAAACCGGTGATCGCGCCGCCTTTGAAAGCGACATTCAGCGCAGGATTGATGCCGTGACGCGCCGCTTCGGCGGTACGCACGTTTGCGCGCACTGATACGTTCATGCCGATGTAGCCCGCCGCGCCAGAAGCAATCGCGCCGAGCGCAAAGCCCATCGCGGTGTCGCCACCCAAACCGGGAATCGCCCAGATCGCGACAAACAACACCGCGCCGACGAGTCCGATTGTCATGTATTGACGATTCAAATACGCTTTCGCGCCAGCTTGAATTGCCGCTGCGATTTCGCGCATACGGTCATTGCCGTCTGGTTGCGAAAGAATCCATTTGGTTTGCCACGCGCCGTAAGCAAGCGCTAACAACGCGCATACCAAGGCAAAAAGAAGACCTGCTGAAACGGTAGCCATTTACCCACTCCCTGAGAGATTGAAACTAGACCTGCTATTTTATGAACAGCTAATGCCGTGAAAAAACACGCAATTTTAACAGAGGAAGGCTAGATCAGCGACTGGTGATTGCGTCTTGTCTGAGTGAACGTAACCGTAGCGCCAATCACTTAAAAATTAAAAACACTAGCATTGACGGGTGTTTTCAAGCATTTTGTGCCTGAAAGCCCCGCCAGTGCTAGTGTTTCATAAATATCTCGGAACGGCGCTAAGCCGAGTCACCGTGCAATTAAAGCGAGAACGCCGCCAACTTCTTCTTCACCGCCACATTTTTCAACGTGACATAGCGCGGCAAGCCGCCCTCATACGGCGGATAAGCTTCGCCTTCAATGAGCGGCTGCAAATAATTGCGGCATTTTTGTGTGATGTGAAAACCATCTGCCGTAATGAAATCGCGCGGCATTTTCTTTTCCTGATTCGCCACATCCGTGAGCGGCGCAGGAACGATTTCCCATTGGTAGGGCTTGGATTTAATGCGCTTGATCGCGGGCATCACGCCATTCATACCTTGGACGGCATATTCCACTGCGGCCTTGCCAACGGCGTAGCTTTGCTGCACATCCGTTTTTGAAGCGATATGGCGCGCGGCACGTTGCAGATAATCGGCCACGGCCCAGTGATTTTTCAATTTCAGCTCGCGCCTGACCATGTCGGCAATAAACGGCGCGACACCGCCCAACTGCGCGTGCCCGAACGCATCCACCAAGCCCGATTCGGACACGAATTTCCCGTCAGTATTGCGAATACCCTCGGATACGCCGACAGCGCAAAAGCCGTGCTTCTTTACGCATGCATCCACACGCGCAAGAAATTTCTGCGGCTCGAACGCGATTTCGGGGAACAATAAAATCTGTGGCGCGTCGCCAGCTTTTTCTGCGGCCAGTCCGCACGCCGCCGTAATCCAGCCCGCATGTCGGCCCATCACTTCGAGCACGAAGACTTTGGTGGAGGTTCTGGCCATCGAGACCACATCCAGTCCGGCCTCTCGCATGCTAACCGCGACATATTTGGCGACAGAGCCGAACCCCGGCGAGCAATCGGTGATCGGCAAATCGTTATCCACTGTTTTGGGCACGTGTACAGCCGTAAGCGGATAACCCATCGATTGGCTTAACTGCGAAATTTTCAGGCAGGTATCAGCAGAGTCGCCGCCACCGTTGTAGAAAAAATAGCCTATGTTGTGGGCTTTGAAAACCTCGATCAGCCGCTCGTACTCGCGCCGATTGGTATCGAGACTTTTGAGTTTGTAGCGACACGAGCCAAACGCGCCGGCCGGGGTGTGGCCGAGCGCCTTGATATTGGCGAGTGGCTCTTTGCTGGTATCGATCAAGTCTTCGGTGAGCGCACCGATGATGCCGTTGCGGCCCGCGTAGACCTTGCCGATTTTCTTGGGGTATTTGCGAGCGGTTTCGATCACACCTTGCGCAGAGATATTGATGACAGCGGTGACGCCACCTGACTGAGCGTAGAAGGCGTTACGGGGCGAGGACGTGGTCATGTCGATAGCGCAGCAAAAATCCTGTCGCGGATCTCATCCACCTTACCCACCCCCGCGATGCGGACATAGCGCGGTGCGCCTTGCACATCGGACGATGCCCACTCGCCGTAGTAAGCAATAAGGGGTTTGGTTTGCTCGTGATAAACGGCAAGGCGCTTCTTGATCGTTTCTTCCTTGTCGTCATCGCGTTGGATTAAATCCTCGCCGGTGACATCGTCTTTGCCGGTGACTTTTGGCGGATTGAATTTCACGTGATAGGTGCGCCCGGAACCAGGGTGGGTGCGGCGCCCCGAGATACGTTCGACAATTTCGCTGTCGTCAACTGCGATCTCAACGACCACATCGAGTTCCACGCCAGCCGTCTTCATCGCATCAGCTTGGGGAATCGTGCGCGGAAAGCCATCGAACAGGAATCCTTTCGCGCAATCGCTTTTCTTGATGCGCTCCTTGACGAGGCCAATGATAATTTCATCCGACACCAGCGCGCCGGAATCCATCACCTTTTTCGCCGCGATACCCATCGGTGACCCCGCCTTCACGGCCGCGCGCAACATATCACCTGTTGAAATTTGCGGGATGCCGAATTTCTCTTTGATGAAGGTGGCTTGCGTGCCTTTACCGGCACCCGGACCGCCTAGCAGAATCATCCGCATGTGTTCTCCCCGTCGTTGTTATTTTGAATGTGCATTTTAACGGGATTTGCTGAACAAGCCCCGCACCCGCGCCAAGTCTTCGGGCGTATCCACACCGGGTGCCAGTGCACCGTCCCAAATGTGTACCGCAATGGCAAAACCGTGATACATCGCGCGCAATTGTTCAAGCGATTCAATCTGCTCGGTTGGCGCAGGTGACAGTGCGGCGTAACGCTTCAGAAACGACGCGCGATAAGCGTAGATGCCAATGTGACGAAGCGCTGGAAAATCGGTTGGCAACGCGGCTTTCGATTGTGCAAATGCATCGCGCGCGTACGGAATCGGCGCACGGCTGAAATAGTGCGCAAAACCAGCGGCATTGCAGACAACTTTCACCACGTTGGGGCTGAAAAATTCACTTGCATCGGTGATGACATGCGCCGCAGTAGCTATCGCTGCATCGGCTTTGTTGGCCAGCGTTTGGGCGACCTTGGCAATCAATTGAGGATCGATCAGTGGCTCGTCACCCTGGACATTGACCACGATGGCGTCATCGGCAAGGACGAGTTGCGCAACTACTTCTGCAATGCGATCTGTGCCCTGCGCATGATCGGCGCGTGTGAGCAATGCGAAATGTCCATGCTGCTCTGCGGCGGCTTTCACCTCCACATGATCTGTCGCAATCACGACGCGTTGCGCGCCGGATTTTTTCGCCTGATCCGCCACTCGCACCACCATCGGCTTGCCCGAAATATCGGCGAGCGGTTTTCCAGGCAAACGGGTCGATGCGAATCGCGCGGGGATGACGGCAATAAACTCCATCGTCATCACTTTCCCTCTTTGCGACTGCCAATGCTACCCACGCGCACTCGTTTAGCCACGCACTTCTTCAGCTTTCAGTTCACGCGCCTCATCAGCCAGCATCACGGGAATACCGTCGCGAATCGGGTAGGCCAGGCGCGCCGAATAGGAAATAAGTTCGGACTTATCGACCGACATCGTCAACGGCCCTTTGGTGACCGGGCAAACGAGAATTTCAAGCAGCTTTGGATCAAGTGACATGGTCGGCTTTCCATTGGGAAATTTTCTTCAATACCAAATCGGTAAAGTCATTCGGCAGCAATGCATCAACGCGTACAAACCACATGCGTTCATCTGCGAAGGTGTCACATTTTACCGCGTCCTTTTCAGTCATCAGAATAATCTCGGCGTCACTTACCGGCATATCGGCGGCCAGATAGTGGTGGTGATCCGGAAACGGCCGGGTTGCGGCCAGCACAAAGCCCAAATCCGTCAAATGCGTAAAGAATTTTTGCGGGTTGCCAATCCCTGCGAGCGCATGAAGCCGCGAGCGCTGAAAAGTATCGAGTGCAACGCGCACATCAAGTCGTTGATCTGTTTTCAGGTTTATAAAAAACGTATTCGCGAGTGTCGTCCCAAATGTGGGCGTTGTGGATGAATAGCGCCTTAGATTGGCATCAGGACCGTTACCATTACCATTGACCACAATGACATCAACAGTAGAAAGACGCGAAGCAGATTCGCGCAGCGGTCCCGCCGGCAATAGCGCGCCGTTGCCGAGGCCGCGCGAGCTATCGATGACGCAAATTTCGATGTCGCGACGCAAAGCATAGTGCTGCAAGCCGTCATCGCTGAGAATGACATCAACTTCTTTGTGATTACGCAGCAGTGTGTTCGCCGCTGCAACGCGGTCCAACCCCGCGTATACCGGCACACCGGACCGGCGCGCAAGCAGGGTTGCCTCATCGCTTACAACTTCGGCATCTTCGCTCGAGGGCAGCACGCGGACCACATCGTCGGTGGTGTTTTCTGAGCGCCGGTAACCGCGCGTCACGATGCCGCAGTGAATGCCTTTTTTTGCCAGCACTTCCGCCAGCGCCAACACCAATGGGGTTTTGCCGGTTCCGCCGACACTGATGTTGCCAACAATGACGACAGGCACGCCAACAGAATATGATTTCAGCAAACCCACGCGAAAGGCCGCGCGACGAATCGTCACCACCAACTGGAACAACCAGGAAATGGGCCGCAGGAAAAGTTGCCAGAGGCTATTGCGTTGCCACTCGCCGGTCAGCCACGCTTCCATCTTTGGGGAGGATAAACGCGGAAAAGCCGCTATTTACCGGCGGCTTTTGCCTGAGTGGTGAAGGAGATTTTTGTGAATCCCACCAGACGCGCGGCTTCCATAATATTAACCACGGCCTGATGCGTAGCGCCTGCATCTGCGCCGATGGCCACGACCGGGTCCTTCATGCTTCCCGCAGCGGCGGTGTCGCGCAGCACATTTGAAAATGCTTCCACGCTATTGAATACGACTGGCGAATTGTTGACGATATATTTGCCATTGTTATCGACGCCGATATTGATCACCTGCGGTCGATCCGGCGCTTTTTCGGCGCTCGCTTCAGGCAGATTGATCTGCAATTCAGCGTATTTGGAATAGGTCGTTGTTACCATCAAAAAGATGAGGATGACGAGCAGGAGATCGATCAGCGGGATGAAATTGATCTCAGGCTCTTCGCGCTTTCTGCCCTTCTTGAAATTCACGCGCGGTCACCATGAAGGGTTTCGACGAGTCGAATGCCCTGCTGCTCCATATCGACCACCATCACATCGACCTTGCTACGAAAATGGCGGTAAAAAATCAACGCCGGGATCGCCACCGCAATGCCGCCAGCGGTATTGTAGAGAGCCACCGAAATACCGTGTGCCAATTGCGCAGGATTCGCACCCTGCGTGCCCGACGCGCCGAAAATATCGATCATGCCGATCACGGTACCGAACAAGCCCAGCAGCGGCGCGACGGTGGCGATGGTGCCCAAGCCGTTCAGGAAGCGCTCCATCTCCACCATCACCGCGCGACCGGCTTCTTCCATCGATTCCTTCATGACCTCGCGCGAGCTTTTCACGTTGGCAATGCCTGCGGCGAAAATCCTGCCCAATTGTGAATTTTCGTTGAGCTTGGACACGAGTTCCGGAGTGGGGCCAGCTGCACGAAACGCCTGCACGGTGTCCTGAAACAACGAAGGTGGCAGCACCGAACTGCGTCGCAACGTCCAAAAACGTTCACCGATAATGGCCACGCAAATAACGGAACAGAAAATAATGAACCAGATGGGCCAACCCGCGGCCTGAATAATTGAGAGCAAGCGGAACTCCGTGATTTGTCGTTAATGGTTCGTCGTTGGCGCGGCTTCAAACGGTCCGCAACCTTGCATCCGATGTGCCCGCACTTTAGCGCAACCGGTGCAGGTTTCACAAGCAACGTTCTCAGTCTACACCACGCAAAACACGGCGGCATGGAAGTGGTGTCGGCAGAGATGCAAGCGCACCGGATTGCAGACCGGCCTTGCGAGCCTGTTCAGTTTTATTAGCAGGGCGTCTTTTCGATTCGCCAAATCAGCTTGGTTAAATTCGCCTGTGGCCCATTATTGACGCGGTGTTTGAAGAAAGGCCCGCGCCTGCAAACGCCTTTGGGCTGATTTCAATATTTCATCCACAAAGGTTGTGGATAACTCTGTGGGTTCGCGCCGACGAATGACGCTAAGTCATGAAACTGTAACGGTTTTTTCTCTGACGCTCAAAAATTGAACGTTGATAACTTTGTTTATTTTCAGCCACTTACGCATTTCCTGCCCGTGCAGACCTGCCAACGTCTAACGGCACTTGACCTCGTCAGGATTAAAAGCAACCGTTAACAATCCCGGCCATCAGTCTTTCCACGATACGCAGTGGTAGCATCGCGCCATGCCAGTCAACCCGCCCAACCAAACGCCATTCGACTTTGACGGCGACGATTCGTCTCCTGCGCCACCTCAGGTGTCTCCTAGTGGTCCCAGGCGCGACGATACATTGCCGATTTCCGTCAGCGAACTCAATCGACGTGCGCGCAATCTAATCGAAGCAAAATTCGAATTGTTGTGGGTGTCGGGTGAGCTTTCCAACGTGACGCGGGCAGCAAGCGGGCATTGTTATTTTGTGCTGAAGGATGACGTAGCACAGGTGCGTTGCGTCATGTTTCGCAACCGGGCCGCCGCACTCGCCTTCAAGCCCGAGAACGGCTTGCAGGTGGATGTTCGCGCGCTGCCTTCACTGTATGAGGCGCGCGGCGAATTCCAGCTCGGTGTCGAGACGATGCGCCGCGCCGGGTTGGGCGCGCTCTTTGAGGCCTATGAGCGCCTGAAAGCCAAGCTCACCGATGAGGGGCTATTCGATGGCGCGAGGAAACGCACATTGCCCGCTTTTCCGCATACAGTGGGCATCGTTACCTCGTTACAGGCTGCCGCGTTGCAGGATGTGCTCACGACGCTTAAGCGCCGCGCGCCGATGATCTCGATCATTATTTACCCAACCGCCGTACAAGGTGCCAATGCAGCACAGGATATTGTTTCGGCCATCGATGCCGCCCGCACCCGCCGCGAAGTAGAAGCACTCATCGTCTGTCGCGGTGGCGGCAGCATCGAGGATTTATGGTCTTTCAATGCCGAAAGTGTGGCGCGCGCAGTTGCCCGCTTTCAGGCTGAAACCGGCATTGCAGTGGTGTCAGGCGTCGGCCACGAGACCGATTTCACCATTTGTGATTTTGTCGCCGATGCACGCGCGCCAACACCGACGGCGGCGGCAGAAATGATTTCACCTGATGTCGGACAATTGCGCGACGACGTGATGGCCATCCGCGCAGCCTTTGCGCGCGCGATGCGCCGCGCAATCGATAATGCCAGCCAGCGGGTGGATCGTGCCCATCGCAGCTTGATGTCGCCGCAGGATCGCCTTGATCGCGAACGCGAGCGGCTGGCGCAGTCATCAACGATCCTGTGCCACGCAATGATGGCGCAGATTGATCGCGCAAAATTTGAAACTGCTTTGCTCAGACAACGTCTGGTTGCGCAACGCCCCAGCATGACATTGCGGCAGTCGGCGTTACAGCAACGCCGATCAAACCTCGTTCGCGCGACTCAGGATGTGATACTTGACCGCAGAGCAAGTCTGCAAAAATTCGCCCAAGCATTGCAGCTACTCGCCCCCGAACGGGTGCTGGAACGCGGCTACAGCATCGTCGAACACCAAGGCGCGATACTTCGTGACAGTGCCAACGTGCAACCGGGTGACCGGGTCGCGGTGCGGCTGGCGCGCGGGGGATTGAGCGCAGAGGTAAAGTCGGTCGACAGCGGTGTCAAACTTGCCAGCACGGAAAGGTAGGCGTAGATTTGTCGGTCCGACCAACAATAAATCTCCGGAGGACACCATGGCAAAAAAGGCAAAAGACGATAGCTCGCTATACAAAGTAATCGAACTCGTCGGCACCAGCAGCGTCTCGTGGGCTGAAGCGGCGAAAAATGCCGTCAAGTCAGCATCCAAAACACTGCGCGATGTACGCGTCGCAGAAGTGACAAAACTCGACGTCAAAGTCGGCAAGGATGGCGCGATGACTTTTCGGGCAAAAATGAAACTGTCATTCAAGTATCAGGGCTGAGGCCGCAACGCAGAAACGCTCCAAGACAGCAAGATTCGCACATTGCAATTGCAACGCCACTACCATGTGGCGTTGCAATTTGCCTTTAGGCCTGCGCCAGAAACTTCTCGATGCGCGCCACGATCACATTCTGCAAATCCACCCGCAGGCAATCCACCGGCTCCGCATTCGGCATCGACCTGAGCCACGTTAACTGGCGCTTGGCGAGCTGACGGGTGGCGGCAATACCGGTATCGCGCAACGTTTTTTCGTCAATTTCCCCGTCGAGAAACGCCCACGCCTGACGGTAACCTACGCAGCGCATTGATGGCATATCTGCAGAAAGCTCATAGCGGGCGCGCAAAGTCTCTAATTCCTCGATCAAACCTGCTTCGAGCATTGCATCAAAGCGCGTCGCGATACGTTGGTGCAACTGTGCGCGCTGTTCGGCGATCAAGCCAATCTGAAGTGTGCGGTAAGGTAAATGATTGGCAGTGGTCGCACGCGTTTGCAATGCGGACAACGGCGTCCCGGTAATTGTAAAAACTTCCAGCGCGCGCTGGATGCGTTGCGCGTCGGTTGACTTTAGGCGTGCTGCTGTGATCGGGTCGATACGACCTAGCTCGGCATGCATTGCGGGCCAGCCCAACTGCTGCGCACGTGCGGCGAGTGTCTCGCGAACCACTGCGTCGGCAGCAGGCAGTGTCGAGAGGCCATCGAGCAGCGCCTTGACATACAACATCGTGCCGCCAACCAATAACGGGATGTTGCCGCGCGCGCTGATCTGCGACATTGCCTGCAACGCGTCCGTACGAAACCGCGCGGCTGAATACGCGTCGGTCGGATCGATCAAGTCGATCAAATGATGTGGGTAGCGGCGCAACGTTTCTGCATCCGGCTTCGCGGTACCGATATTCATGTTGCGATACACCAGCGCGGAATCAACGCTGACAATTTCCACCGGGAAACGGTCTGCCAGATGCATTGCCAGCGCCGTTTTTCCTGATGCTGTCGGGCCCAATAGAAAAATGGCTTGAGGTTGCTTGATGGGCATTTGCGGCTGAATCAGCGACCGCGCATAAACAACTTGTCGAGGTCGCCGATGGCAAACTGATACCACGTCGGCCTGCCATGATTGCATTGACCCGCGCGCTCGGTTTCTTCCATTTGTCGAAGCAACGCATTCATCTCCGGAATGGTCAGCATGCGATTGGCGCGCACCGCACCGTGACAGGCCATGGTGCTGAGAATTTCGTCGCGCTGCTCCGTAAGTGCGCGCGACGCGCCGTGCTCGGCGAGATCATCAAGGAGTTCGCGCAGCATCGCGGCAGCATCAAGATTTGGCAGCATCGCAGGGACGGCGCGAATGGCGATTTCGCGCGCCGACAACGTGCCAAGATCAAAACCCAGACGCGCGAAAAAAGCGTGATTGTCGGCAATGAGATCAGTGTCGCGCTCACCGAGCGGAACCACAATCGGCGCGATTAGCGGCTGCGAGGCAAGCTGATTCAAATCGAGCTGGCCTTTCAGTTTTTCGTAAACAATTCGCTCGTGCGCCGCGTGCATATCAACCAACACCAGACCGTTTGCGTTTTGGGCGAGCACATAAATGCCGTGGAGTTGTGCGAGCGCGAAGCCCAACAACGGAATATCACCGGAATTAGTAAGCTCCTTATCTGGTGCGGTCTGCAGGCCATTATCGCCCTGTGAAGCACGTGGATAGGGGACTTTGCCAGTTTTATCCTCTGCCACTGCACCACGCAGAGATTCATAGAACGCATTCGGTTCCCGCGCGGCCATGGTGCCAAATGAGCCCTGCTGGACTGGCCGAAACGGTTGCAGCTGAGGTTGTGGCCTGCGGTCACCATTGCCACTGATCCACGCTACTGGGTCGGCTTTGGGCGCTGCATCGCCATCTGGTCGCGCAAGTGCTTTTTGTAGTGCATGGAACACGAACTGGTGAACACCTCGCGAATCGCGGAAACGCACTTCTGATTTTGCGGGATGCACATTCACATCCACCATCGCCGGGTCGATGGATAAAAACAGCACGTACGCAGGATGACGATGGCCGTGCAGGATATCAGCGTAGGCACTTCGCACTGCATGCGTCAGTAACTTGTCGCGGACAAAACGGCCATTGACGAACAGATACTGCTGGTCCCGCCCGGCGCGGGAATATCGCGGCAACGCAACAGAGCCACTCAGGCTAAAGGCCGGATGTGGTTCGTCGATCGTCAAACTTGCTTCGCCAAAGGCATCGCCGAGAATGGCGGCGATACGTGTGCTCGAATCGCTCATTTGATACTGCCAGATGCGGCGTCCGTTGTGGCTTAGCGAGATCGCCACGTGCGGCACCGACATCGCAATTCTGAGTGCGGCGTCTTCACAATGCCCAAACTCGGTTGCTTCAGTTTTCAAGAATTTGCGTCGTGCGGGCGTATTGAAAAACAGCTCTTCGGCCGTCACGACGGTCCCTGCTTCAAGGGCTGCCGGTTCGACCGGCGTGAGCGCGCCTCCAACGGCTTCTATCCTGCTGCCATACGGCGCTATTTGCTGGCGTGTGGTGATCGTCAAACGCGAAATCGCCGCAAGGCTCGCCAACGCTTCGCCGCGAAAACCCAGACTCGCAACCCGCTCAAGGTCATCGAGTGAACCGATTTTGCTCGTTGCGTGGCGGGCCAATGCCAACGGCAAATCGTCAGCTGACATACCGACACCGTCGTCGGCGACACGCAGTCGGCTGATGCCACCTTGCGTGAGCTCGATGTCAATCCGCATCGCGCCGGCGTCCAGACTGTTCTCGAGAATTTCCTTGAGTGCTGCGGCCGGACGTTCGACCACCTCGCCGGCCGCGATCTGGTTAATTAATAGCTCGGGAAGTACCCTGATTGCGGGATATTCGGACAAGGTGCGTTTAGGTGAAAGTGAGCAGTTGAAACGACTGTGCTTTAGCGGAGATTCACCATTCTACCGTGACCGGTATGGCCGGCTGGGGCACCTGCGGGGCAATCATTACCCGGCATCATTGGGTCGATTAAGGGTGCAACACTGGTGAATTACTTGACTGGCATCCTTGCAAAGCTTATGGTTATCGAATAAAAAACAGATAGATAGAGCGCTTTCATAGAAAAGTTCTCGTTTGGAGAGTATGACTATCAACAGTCTCGCCGTTTCGGTGTCGCTGTAGAAATGGAAAACGCAAAAGTGGCACTCGTCGACCAAACTGCACCAGAACAGGACTTGTCCAAAGATTTTTCGCTCGCGGCGCACGTCGCGTCGGATGATCGCGCCTTCGTCGCCAAGCATATTTTTTCTGAGCAAGTCAGGCTGTTGTACCGTTTTTCACTGGCCGGCTATCTAGCTGAATTGGTCGTGACATTCCTGCTCGGCGCGTTGCTATGGAACGAGCTTGGCCAGCGTCCGGAATTATTTGCCTGGTTCGCCGCCGCGTTCATGCTGATGATCGCGCGCTACGGCTTGTACAAGTTTTTTATCAGCGCCAACCCGCCACAGCCCACAATCGGCAAATGGGAAACCGCATTTATCGTTGGTAGCCTGCTGTTAGCGGTACTTTGGGGCTTGATGGGTTCGGTTTTGTTGCCGAAGACCGGCCCAACCCAGTTGCCGGTCATGATGCTGGTCGCACTTTTAACTACTGGTGCGATGACCTACTATTCCCCGAATCGGGACCTGTACGTCTATTACACACTGGTGTCGCTATTGCCGATGGGCGTCATGACACTGGGCTTCGGCGACCGCGCCGGGTCGCTGCTTGGCGCGGTGATCATCGTGCTGGCCGGGTCACTTATCGCGGTGCACAGTAAATTGCACAAGGCGCTGCTTGATTCGCTTACCGCGCGCTTCGACAACCTGCTGATTGGCATGCGACTCAAAGAGGAGAAACTTCGCGTTGAACGCGCGCACGCCGCGCTAGGCCAGGAAGTGGACGAGCGCCGCAAAGCCGAACGTGCCGAATTGCTGGCGCTGCAACGCTTACGACTGCATCTTGAGCGCACACCACTGGGCGTGATTGAGTGGGACATGGATTTTCGCGTATCCACATGGAACCCTTCAGCCGAAGCGATTTTCGGTTATTCGGCAGGTGAAGTCATCGGCGAATCGGGCTACATGTTTGCCGAAGGAACGCAAGACAGCGAGCGCCTCGCCGCGATGTGGCTGGAACTGACGCAGGCACCGGGCTCCACGCGGGCGACGCTGGCCAACAAAGTAAAACGCGGCGAAATTATTCATGCCGAATGGTACAACACGCCTCTTGTGGACAACGATGGCAAGATGATCGGCGTAGCCTCGCTCGTGCAGGACATCACCGAGCGGCTCAATACCGAGCGCACCATTCATTACATGGCGCACCACGACACCCTGACCGGCCTGCCAAATCGGCGGCTGATGCAGGACCGTTTGAATCAGGCCATTCTGCAAGCACGTCGAAAACAAAAGCACGTTGCCCTGCTGTTCTTGGATCTGGATCGTTTCAAGCTCGTCAATGACACGCTCGGACACGAGACGGGCGATTACGTATTGCGCGACATCGCCAAGCGATTGAATAAGGCCGTGCGCGAAGGCGATACGGTTTCTCGCGAAGGTGGTGACGAGTTTTTGATCATCCTGCCGGATCTGGACAAACCGGAAGCCGCGCAACAGGTGGCCACAAAAATCCTCAATGAATTGGCCAAGCCGATCGAAGTGTCCGGCCACGAATTGACCGTCACTGCCTCCATCGGTATTTCGCATTACCCGAACGATGCAACCGATGTCCAGCAACTCTTAAAGCACGCGGATTCGGCGATGTATCAGGCCAAGGACGCAGGACGCAATACAGCGCGCTTTTTCACCAGCGACCTCAATTTCCTCCTTTCAAAACGTCTCGAAGTGGAATCACGTTTGCGCCGTGGCATCGAGCGCAACGAGTTCTTCCTGCGTTATCAGCCGCAGGTGGACGTGATCAGCGGCCGCATCGTGGGCGTCGAAGCGCTGGTGCGCTGGAACGATCCGCAGAACGGCGAGATTTTCCCGAAAGACTTCATTTCCATCGCCGAAGAACTGGGGTTGATCGTCCCGCTTGGCGAATGGGTTTTTCGCACCGCCTGCAAACAAATCAAGGCGTGGGATCAAGAAGGCTATCGTGACGTTGTTGTATCGGTGAACCTCTCGCCTCGACAGTTTGTCTCGCGGAAACTGCTGCCGTCGATGAAACTGGCGCTGATGGAAACCGGCATTGATCCATCGCGGATTGATCTGGAAATCACAGAATCGATCGCCATGCGCAATCTTGAACAAAGTATCGAAATCCTGACCGAGCTCAGGCGCATGGGCGCGACGATTTCAGTCGATGATTTCGGCGTCGGCTATTCTTCGCTTGGGCAATTGCGTCGCCTGCCCGCACAAACACTCAAGATCGACGGCAGCTTTATTTCGCAAATACCCGATGACGCGAATAGCTGCTCGATCACCGAAGCGATCATCGCGATGGCCAAACGCCTCCACTTGCGCACCGTTGCCGAAGGCGTTGAAACAGAAGCGCAACTGCAATTCCTCCGCGCCAACGGCTGCGATGCCTATCAGGGATATTTATTCGCCAAGCCACTGACGGCGGTTGAAATCACGGCGATGTTCAAGACGCAACGCGCTGCTGCCTGAAAATCGAACCCCGCCGCTCTGTACTTCTACGCCCGCGCGATAGCCGGATTCTTGGCGAAGTAGCGCTTGATCCCATCTGAAATCGCGTCGGCCATCTTGTTCTGATAGTTTGGGTCTCGCAGCTTTTTTTCCTCGTCCGGGTTCGAGATGAATGCAGTCTCGATCAGGATGGATGGGATATCGGGTGCCTTAAGCACCGCGAACCCTGCCTGCTCAACGCTGGCCTTGTGCAGACGATTCACCTCACCCAGCTCTGAGAGCACGAGCTTGCCGAGTTTAAGGCTGTCGTTGATCTGTGCCGTCTGCGAAAGATCGAGCAGCGTGCGGGCAAGAAATCCATCCTTCAAACTCAAATTCACGCCGCCGATCAGGTCGGCTTCGTTTTCGCGATTGGCGAGCCATTTCGCCGCTGTTGACGTCGCACCGCGTTCGGACAACGCAAACACCGATGATCCGTTTGCCTGTGGATGGATAAATGCATCTGCGTGCAAACTCACAAACAGATCGGCCCGCAGGCGGCGCGCCCGCTGCACACGCTGATCCAGCGGCACAAAAAAATCTGCGTCGCGGGTGAGCGCTATGCGAAAACCGGCATCGTCATGGAGCTTGGCCCGCAGCATTTTTGCGATCACCAGCACAATATCTTTTTCGCGCGTCCCGCGTCGTCCGATGGCACCCGGATCTTCGCCGCCATGGCCCGGATCAATCACAACGATGATTGGTCTGGGCTGTTTCTTGCCGCTCGCAATCGATGGCGACTTGGTTGATTTTGATGGTGATGACTTGTCAACACTCGAATCGCCCGCGCTGGTGGAACTTCCCCCCTTTGCGGGCGCTGTCGAGTCCGCCAATTTCTTGTTTTGTTCTGGCGGTAGGTCAGGACCGTCTTTGCGCGGCCTAGAGGCAATAATTGCGGGACTCTCCGCTGGCAGTGCATCCAGCGGAGCATCGTTTAGTTGGCCGGGTTGGTTACCTTTGCCAAAACTTGCGACATCATTGTTAAGAAGTGCGAGCATGGGATCACTCGGCTTGGCTGGGTAGATGTCGAGCATCAGCCGATGCCCAAATTCACCAGCTGGCGGCACGGCAAACACCTGCGGCTTCACTTCAGTGCGCAGATTCAGCACCACTCGAATAACGTTGGTGCGATTGATGCCAACGCGCACTGACTGGATATATGGGTCATTCGCACCGATCTTGGCGGCGAGCTCTTTGAGCGCCGATCCGAGTTCAACATTTTCGATGTCGATGACCAAGCGCTCCGGGTCTTTTACAAAAAAGTGCTGGACCTTGAGCGCGGTTGGCGATTCAAACGTAACGCGGGTGTATTCGTTTGCCGGCCAGACGCGCGCAGACGAGACTTTGGAGGCTGCGTAGGCTTCGCGCGCAAGCAGCGGCGACAACATCAAGGGGAGTGAAAAGAATAACCTGCGCGATAGTTGCGCGGGATTTGCGCCTGACTCGACCGTTACGCGGTGGATACTGGTGGGGGTGGTGGGGCTATGCCCGGCGTTGTCGGAAAGATGCTGGCCAGTGCCGCCAACAGCTGCCGCCCTCGCGATGATATCGCCTCCAGATTCGCCTCCCGACCGAGGCTTGGCGTCGATTTCAGCGTTATCCGGAGATCCGGCAGAGGCAACAATTCTCCGGCCTTCTCCGGCCACTCCACCAGACAAATATTTGTCTCGTTGAAGAGATCGCGAAATCCAGCTTCTTGCCATTCCTCGGGCTCGCCGAAGCGATAAAAATCAAAGTGATACAAGTTTAACTTAGAAACTACATAAAGTTCAACAAGGGTATAAGTTGGGCTTTTTACCCGTCCCGAAAAACCCAAACCACGGAGCAATCCCCGGGACAAGGTAGTCTTGCCGGCACCCAGATCGCCGGATAAATAAATTAGCGCGCCACTTTGGCCATTTTCTAGCCCTTTTTTCAGGCCACTTGCCAACGCAGCGCCGAGCGCCAGCGTCGCGCTTTCATCGGGGAGCTGTAAAAGCAAATTATCGGAAGGTTTCACGCTCGAATGGATCACGCTAAACTCAAATGATGATGCCGCCAGCCACTCTTGATTTCACGCAGCTCGCCACCGAGATCAAAACATGGGGTCGCGCGTTGGGCTTTCAGGAAGTCGGTATCAGCGACACCG
The DNA here is from genome assembly GCA_031401935.1 of Betaproteobacteria bacterium. Taxonomy (GTDB): domain Bacteria; phylum Pseudomonadota; class Gammaproteobacteria; order Burkholderiales; family Usitatibacteraceae; genus UKL13-2. The sequence continues at coordinate 17,936 of JANNRY010000363.1, forward strand.
AGCTCACGCTCGAAGAGAATTATCTGCAGCAATGGCTTCATCAGGGCTATCAAGGTGACATGGATTATATGGCCCGCCATGGCACCGCGCGCAGTCGGCCCGGGGAATTTGTACCGGGCACAATAAGGGTAATTTCGGTGCGCCTCAATTACCAGCCGCCCGCCGCGCGGGATAGCTGGGAGACCATGGACGATCCTGACGCCGCGTTCATTTCCCGTTATGCGCTGGGACGGGATTACCACAAAGTGTTGCGCGGCAAACTGCAAACGCTCGCGACCAAAATCGAACAGAAAACGGGATCGTTCCAGTACCGCGTATTTACCGACTCAGCACCGGTATTGGAGGTCGCGCTCGCACGCAAGGCGGGCCTCGGTTGGCGCGGTAAGCACACATTGCTGCTCACGCGCGAAGCCGGTTCATGGTTTTTTTTGGGTGAGCTCTATACCAATCTTCCGCTACCGGTCGATGGCGCGGTGACCGAGCATTGCGGCACCTGCACAAAATGCATCGACATCTGCCCTACCAAAGCCATCATCGCGCCATACAAACTGGATGCGCGGCGCTGCATTTCTTATCTCACCATCGAGCACAAAGGCGCGATTCCGCTGGAGCTGCGACCGCTGATGGGCAATCGTATTTATGGTTGCGACGACTGCCAACTTATCTGCCCGTGGAATAAATTCGCCACCACAACGGCTGAAAGCGATTTTGCGGTGCGCAACGGACTCGATGACGTGACGTTGGTGGAATTATTTTCGTGGAGCGCAGAGGATTTTAATCAGCGTCTTGAAGGCTCGCCGATCAGGCGCATTGGCCATGAACGATGGTTGCGCAATATTGCGGTGGCCTTGGGGAATGCAACGGGAACATCGACACCGGATGCCGTGACGCGAATTACTTCAGCACTGGAGGACCGAATGGACCATCCGTCCGAATTGGTACGGGAACATGTCCTGTGGGCGTTAGCCCAGTTGCCGAATAAATAAAAGCGATCATTCTTCGTTCAGGTCGAAACAAACGCCTTTTTTCCATCCCGATAACGTTTCGCCGCCTTCGGATTATCCAGCGCCTCAATCAGCGCAGCGTGCAACTCATAGCGATTCGCGTCACGGCCGGATTCTTCCACGCCGCGCGCAAAGCCCAGCGCAACGGCGTTACCGGCAAGCCGCAAATCGTCGTCTTCGAGTGGCCCGTCAAGTGGTTCAGTGGGATGCTCAAATGCGCTGCGACAAGTATCGACCGATAGCGAATAATATTTTCGGCACGCTGCCGGGCGGGCCTCATAAACGCTGCACGCACCATCGACCAGCAATGCACACGGGATACCCGCCTGCGTGTGCTGCAACGGTGCAAGTGGCGCAATGCGGGTGTGGTTTGCAACGAGGCGGCTCCGCACTTCAACCTGTTGTTCGGCTGTCATGCGAGTGCGAATGTATTCGGCCAATATAAAAACCTCATACGGTCGCATTTCAACACGTTGGTGGCAGCAGTAATTGCAACCGCGCTCACATGCCAGCGTCAGCTTTGCCGACACAATGACGGCTTCCTGCTCGCGCGCGAGACGCGAATACATGCGCACCACCTGCGCACGTACCGCGTCGGCATCACGCGCTAACGTGTCGCGCGCATCTGCGCGTTCGCGCTCGAACGTTGCTCGCAGGTCCGCAGAAATGGAGTCCGTCACGACCTGCGAAGCACTTACGCGCCCACGATCAGCTTGTTGACGCGCTTCACGAATGTCGCCGGGTCTTCCAATTGGCCACCTTCTGCGAGCAGCGCCTGATCAAACAGCACTTGCGACCACTCGGCGAACGCATCGCCCTCGGCAAGTTTCATTTTCCCAATCAATGCGTGTTCTGGATTGATCTCAAGAATCGGCTGCGAGGCATTTACCTTTTGCCCAGCCGCCTTCAGCATGCGCTCAAGATTGCCCGAGAGCTCATTCTCATCCACTACGAGGCAGGCGGGTGAATCAGTCAGACGATGCGTCACACGCACTTCCTTGACCTTGTCGCCCAACGCAGTTTTGATTTTCTCAACCAGTGGTTTGAATTCCTCGGAAACTTTTTCTTGCGCCTCTTTTTCAGCCTCATCCGCGAGCGCACCCAAATCCAGATCGCCCTTTGCCACTGAAGCCAGCTTCTTGCCGTCGAACTCTTCAAACTGTCCGAGCCACCATTCATCCACACTTTCTGTGAACAGGATGACTTCAATGCCTTTCTTCTTGAACACTTCCAGATGCGGGCTGTTCTTGGCTGCGGCAAAGCTGTCGGCGGTGACGTAGTAAATCTTTTCCTGGCCCTCTTTCATCCGCGACACATAGTCGGCAAACGAAACCGTCTGTGCATCGTCGGCATTGTGCGTGGAGGCAAAGCGCATCAGCTTGGAGAGCTTTTCCTTATTGGCGAAATCTTCGCCGAGGCCTTCCTTAAACACGCGGCCAAACGCGCTCCAGAAGGTTGCGTACTTTTCTTTATGGTTTTCAGCCAGATCTTCTAGCAGGCCAATAATCTTTTTCACGCTGCCGTTCTTGATCGCATCGACGTCCTTGGATTCCTGCAGGATTTCACGCGACACGTTCAGCGGCAGGTTGTTTGAATCGACCACGCCCTTCACGAAGCGCAGGTAACGCGGCAGCAGATGCT
>JANNRY010000364.1:0-23130 GCA_031401935.1 Betaproteobacteria bacterium
CTTTTGAAGCGGCTGGCACCATTTCTGGCGGCTGGCCTGCGCTCGCCTAGCCCGGCCGAAGATGGCGGGCACTATTTGTATCAAGAAACGTAGAAAGGATAAATCATGCTGACAATTTTATTAGCTGTAGTCGTCGCCATCGCCGTCATTTGGGCGCTCGCCTATCACGCGGCGAGTGCCGCTGTTTGGTCGGTTGTCCTCGGCATAGGATTACTTGGTCTTACCGCCAGTGGCGCGTTGAATGGTGTTGTTGCCGGATTGCTATGGGTTGCTTTCATTGTGCTCGCAGTGATCAGCAATCTTAAATCGCTGCGCCAAAGTCTAGTGACAGCGCCGATCTTCAAGATATACAAAAAACTACTTCCGCAGATGTCGCAGACCGAACGCGAAGCACTCGAGGCAGGAACAGTTTGGTGGGACGGTGATCTTTTCAGTGGCAAGCCCGACTGGAACAAGCTGCTTGATTACCCCGCACCAAAGATTACAGCAGAAGAACAGGCCTTTATTGATGGCCCGACTGAACAACTTTGCGCGATGGTGAACGAGTGGGAAATTTCTCATGAACTGCACGATTTGCCACCCAACGTCTGGCAGTTCATTAAAGACAAAGGCTTCCTTGGAATGATCATTCCCAAGGAGTACGGTGGACTGGGTTTTTCGGCGTACGGGCACTCGCAAGTCGTGATGAAGATCTCGACACGCAGCAGCACCGCTGCGGTATCTGTGATGGTGCCAAACTCGTTGGGGCCAGGTGAACTGCTGATGCATTACGGCACGCCTGAACAAAAAAATTATTATCTTCCACGTCTTGCCAAAGGTCTGGAGCTACCTTGCTTTGCGCTGACGGCGCCTGATGCAGGTTCAGATGCGGCGTCGATGCCAGACGTCGGTATCGTTTGCAAGCAAATGTGGGAAGGCAAAGAAACGCTCGGCATTCGCATCACGTGGGAAAAGCGCTACATCACACTGGGACCAGTAGCAACAATTCTCGGCCTCGCGTTCAAGTGCTTTGATCCAGACAAGCTGATCGGCGAACAAACCGATCTGGGCATCACCTGCGCATTGATCCCTACGTCGCACAAAGGCGTGAACATCGGACGTCGCCATTTCCCGCTGAATGCGTCATTTATGAACGGGCCGAACTCCGGTAAAGACGTCTTCATCCCGATGGATTGGCTCATTGGCGGCCAGCCGATGATCGGCAAAGGCTGGAGCATGTTGATGGAGTGTCTTGCCGCAGGCCGCTCCATTTCGCTGCCAGCGCAATCAATTGCTGCCGGGAAATTTACCTCGATGGCGACCGGTGCCTATTCGCGCGTGCGCCAGCAATTCAAAATGCCCATCGGAAAATTCGAAGGTATCGAAGAGCCCTTGGCGCGAATTGGCGGCTACACCTACCTGATGGACGCATGCCGTACCGTCACGGCGGGCGCACTCGATATGGGCGAGAAGCCCTCGGTGGTCGGCGCAATTTCCAAATATCATATGACCGAGCGTATGCGCATCGTGTTGAACGATGCGATGGATGTCCATGGTGGCAAAGGCATCTGCATGGGGCCGAGCAACTACCTTGGCGCCGCATATCAGTCGGTGCCTATCGCCATTACGGTTGAGGGTGCCAATATTCTTACGCGCTCGCTCATGATCTTTGGTCAGGGCGCGATACGTTGCCATCCGTGGGTGTTGAAGGAAATGCACGCAGCGCAAGAAGATTCAGTTGAAAAGTTTGACGAGGCATTCTGGAGTCATATCGCCTTCACGCTCTCGAACGCTGCGCGCGCGATGTGGACCGGAATTTCGGGTGCGCGTGGATTGCCCGCACCAGCTTGCGACGACACCAAGCGCTACTACCAGCAACTCACGCGGTTTTCGACGGCATTTGCCCTGCTGGCTGACGTCAGCATGTTCGTCATCGGTGGCTCGCTGAAGCGTAAAGAGAAATTGTCCGCGCGCCTGGGCGACGTGCTTTCGCTCTTGTATTTATCGTCGTGCGCCTTGAAATTCTATGACCAGCGTGGCCGTCAAACCGATGAGCTGCCTTTCCTGCGATGGGCTTTGTACGATTCCGCATTCAAGATTCAGGTGGCGATGGACGGCGTCATTGAAAATTTCCCGAATCGTTTTGTCGCGTTCATGCTGCGCAGGCTGGTATTTCCGCGCGGTCTAACATTGATTCAACCAAGCGACCAAATGGGTCATGAAGTCGCCGATCTGCTCATCCAGCCCTCGGCCGCACGCAATCGTTTGATCGCCGGCATGTATTTGCCCAAGAGCGATACCGATTTGCTGGGCAAGTTGGAAGCAGCAATGCACGCTGTTATTGCCGCAGAGCCAATCGAAGCCAAGGTACGTGCTGCGAAAAAAGCTGGCCGCCTGAGCGCGCATGGCGCTGATGCGCAATATGAAGAAGCCATGAAACTAGCGGTAATCACAGAAACAGAATTGGCGCTCTGGAAACGCGCACGCGCACTGCAACACGACATCATCATGGTCGATGATTTCGACAGACATCTCGGTAAGGAAACCGTCAGCAAGCCGGAAATCTGGCGGCAGGCCGAGGCAGCGGAATGAGCGGAAGAGTCTACGTTGTTGACGGAGCGCGTACGCCATTCCTGAAAGCCAAAACCAAACCCGGGCCGTTTTCGGGTGGAGACTTGGCAGTGGGGTGCGGGCGGCCATTGCTGGCACGACAAAAATTTTCGGCCACGGCGTTCGATGAGGTCATTGTTGGTGCCGCGATGCCGTCGGCTGATGAAGCCAATATTGGCCGCGTGGTCGCGCTGCGCTTGGGCTGTGGCGACAAAGTGCCGGCATGGACCGTCATGCGAAATTGTGCGTCCGGCATGCAGGCGCTCGATTCCGCATGCATGAATATTCTCGCGGGCAAATCAAATCTGGTTTTAGCCGGCGGCACCGACGCGATGAGCCATGCGCCGTTGCTGTTTGGACCTGCGATGGTGAACTGGCTGGCCGATTGGTATGCCGCCAAATCGTTTGGCCAGCGCGCCGGCGCGGCATTGAAATTCCGGCCCGCTTATCTTGCGCCGGTGATCGCCATTCTTAAAGGGCTGACAGATCCAATCGTCAAGCTGTCGATGGGACAGACCGCTGAAATCGTTGCTAAACGTTTCGGTATCACGCGGCAGATGATGGATGAATTTGCGGCGGAGTCACATAAAAAAGTGTTGGCGGGGCGCGAGGCTGGGCATTATGGTGAGATCGAGGCGCTGATCGATGGCAAAGGCAATGTCTACAAAGACGACGACGGCGTGCGTACCGATTCCACGCCCGAACGGCTGGCAAAGCTGCGACCGGTATTCGATAAGACTTATGGCAACGTGACGGCGGGAAATTCTTCGCAAGTAACTGATGGTGCCGCGTTGCTGATCCTCGCCTCAGAAGCGGCGGTGTCGAAGTTTGATCTCAAGCCGCTCGGTGCGATTGTCGATTCGCAATGGAGTGCGCTCGATCCTTCCGAAATGGGACTCGGCCCGGTACACGCGATTACGCCGATGCTGCAACGCCACGGTCTTGGTTTGAATGATCTCGATGCGCTTGAAATCAATGAAGCCTTTGCCGCGCAAGCGCTGGGTTGTCTGGCGGCTTGGGAATCGGAAGCCTATTGCAAGGAAAAGCTCGGGCTCGACGCTGCTGCGTTTGCCAAGTTCGGCAAAATGGATCGGTCGAAATTCAATATTGACGGCGGCGCCATTGCGCTTGGCCATCCAATCGGCGCATCGGGTGCACGCGTGGTGCTGCACGCATTGAAAACATTGAAACGCACCGGTGGTAAACGCGCTGCTGCGTCGCTTTGTATTGGCGGCGGTCAGGGCGGCGCGATGCTGCTCGAACGCGTTTGAGTTTTCGTTTCCCCAATTCCTGACTCGCCATGTGGCCCTGCGCGATCCTGTTCGATCTCGACGACACGCTGTTCGATCATCGGCGTGCATCCCGTCTGGCGCTAAGCGCGATGCACGTGGCCTACGCGGCGGATTTGCCGTTCGAGTCATTCGCGATCAAACACGCTGAGGTACTGGAAATTTTTCACGCTCGCTTTCTCGCTGGTGAGTTGACCCTGGATGAGGCCCGTGCCGCGCGCATGCAAACTTTGTTCGCAGCATTTGATCGCCAGTTTGATCTGGCCACCTTAGAACGTGCGGCGTGCTTGTATCGTGAGCAGCATCAGGCGAATCGCCATTTGGTGGCTGGTGGCATTGAACTGCTAGATGCACTACGCGACCATTGTCGGCTCGGTATCGTCACCAACAACAGCGCGGCCGAGCAAACCGAAAAATTGCGCGCACTCAACATCGCAAACTACTTCGACACCGTGGTGATCTCGGAAGATGTTGGCGTGACCAAGCCAGACCCAAAAATATTTTCAATCGCACTCGAGCGCGTCGGCGCGACAGCGCAGGAGACGGTCTTTATCGGCGATAACTGGATCAACGACATCGTCGGCGCGTGCAATGCGGGGATGTCAGCGATATGGCTTGATCGAAATGAAACCCCAGCATCGGCGGACATGACAGGGCATAAATTCCCCGAGAAGTCCGCCAATGCTGGTGTTTGTGATATTCATGTTGCTGCAGTTACATCCCTATTGCCGACCGTAGCAGTCGTTGCTGCAATCAAAACAATATTTATCAATCGACACAACCGCACTCCCGGAGCAGAACAGCATGAGCAATTGGAAACATTGGCGTCTTGACTCTGATCGCGACAATCTCGCGTGGCTAACGTTTGATCGTGCTGAATCGAGTACCAACACTTTTTCGAGTGAGGTCTTACGCGAACTCGCGGATGTTTGCCAACATCTGCGCGCACAAACCAACGCGCCCCGAGGCCTCGCCATTCTTTCGGCCAAGGATAATGGCTTCGCTGCGGGCGCCGATATCGAAGAATTCACTTCGCTGAAAAGCGCAGAACAAGCCTACGCATTTACCAAACTTGGCAACGATGTATTCGATCAAGTTGAAGCGCTGCCTTTCCCGACGCTCGCACTGATCCATGGATTCTGCATGGGCGGCGGCACCGAGCTCGCTCTCGCGTGCAAGTACCGCATCGCTGATGACGGGCCAAAAACGAAAATGGCGCTGCCGGAAGTCATGCTGGGCATCGTGCCCGGTTGGGGTGGTGCCAAGCGCATGCCAGCGCTGATCGGCGCGGCGCAAGCGCTGGACCTGATGCTCACCGGTCGCGCGGTCGATGGTCGGCGGGCTAAAAACATGGGCTTGATTGATGCGGTGACGCCACGGCGCCACTTCATCAATGCGGCGACGATGCTGCTCAACAAGCCACCGCCCGCGCATCAGCCAGCGTTCAAATACGCCGTCACCAACTGGCCGGTTGTGCGCGGATTTGTTGCGAAGGCGTCATTGAAACAAGTCGCCAAAAGAGCGCGCAAGGATCATTATCCGGCACCGTACGCAATCATTGATTTGTGGCAGCACTACGGCGGTGACCCGCGCAATGTGCCGCAGGATCATCCGTATTCCATCTCGGGTATTTTCAGGCATCCCACCACGGCAAATCTGGTGCGAATTTTTACACTGCAGGATCGGATGAAATCGCTCGGCAGTTTGGCAAATGCTGACGCACTGAACATCAAGCATGTCCACGTGATTGGTGCAGGCGTGATGGGTGGTGACATTGCCGCATGGTGCGCATCAAAAGGCTTTACGGTCACGTTGCAAGATCTCGATCACGCCCGTATCGCGCCCGCCATCAAGCGCGCGGCGGAGATGTTCAAGCGGCGCTTGAAGCAGCCGCATTTGATTCAGGCGGCGATGGACAGGTTGATCCCGGACGTGAAGGGTGATGGTGTGAATCACTGCGATCTCGTGATTGAGGCGATCATCGAGAACGTGGAAATCAAGACCAAGCTGTATGCCCAAATCGAGCCGCGGTTGAAGCCTACCGCCATCCTCGCCACCAATACGTCGTCGATTCCTTTGCAGGCGTTGTCGAAATCATTAGCGCGACCGGAGCGTCTCGTCGGCATTCATTTCTTCAACCCCGTCGCGCAGATGATGTTGGTGGAAATCGTTGAAGGCCCGCAAACGTCTGCTGAGGTGATGAAAGCCTCGCAAGCCTTCGTGAAGAAAATCGACAAGTTGCCGTTACCCGTGAAATCAGCGCCCGGCTTCCTCGTCAACCGTATTCTCACGCCGTATATGACCGAAGCGCAGGTGATGCTGGAGGAAGGCATCCCGATGGAAACCATCGATGCGGCGGCGCGCGAATTTGGCATGCCGATGGGGCCGATTGAACTGGCCGACACCGTTGGTTTGGATGTGGGCCTTGCGGTCGGCAAAGAGCTGGCCAAACCGGGCGGGCCTGAGCCTAAAAAAATTCAGGAGTTGGTTGCTGCAAAAAAACTCGGCAAGAAATCCGGCGAAGGTTTTTACAAATGGGTCAACGGCCGCCCGCAAAAAGCCAACGGCTCCGGTACCGTGGATCTTGCACCGCTGTGGATGCGCATGACATTGCCGGCTGTGAATGAAGCCGTGGCGTGCGTGCGCGAAGGTATTGTTGTTGATGCCGATCTTTGCGATGCAGGCGTCATTTTTGGCACCGGTTTCGCGCCACATCGCGGCGGGCCGATCAATTACCTCAAGAGAGCCGGCAAGGATAAATTGCTGGCCGAGATGAAAGCGCTGGAGCAGACGCACGGTGCACGGTTCGCCGCCGATATCGGCTGGCAAACGATATAAGCCATACCGATGAATCAAGCGCTGGCGATCTGGACGAAGCTTCAGAACAAGCCAATGGGCAAATGGCTGTTCGCGCGTGCGGTCTGCTGGAAGGCGCCGTATTTCAGCACCATCGCACCGCGTTTCGAGGAGTTAAGACCGGGCTATGCGCGTGTCAGTCTGAAAAAACGCCGCGCCGTCGAAAATCATATCGGTACCGTGCATGCGATAGCGGCCTGCAATCTGGCGGAACTGGGCGCAGGCACCATGATGGAAGCGAGTCTGCCTGCATCGATGCGCTGGCTGCCTAAAGGGATGAACGTGCTGTATCTGAAAAAATGCGAGACCGATTTGATCGCCGAATGCAGCGCCACCGACCTCGCTGAAGGCCCAGCGCGCGATGTTGTCGTCAGTGTGGATATGAAAGACACGCGCGGTAATCTGGTGGTTCACGCTGACATCAATATGTACGTGAGCCCGCGCAAGCGTGCTGCTTAAGCCCGGATATCAATTGCCTTCGACCAACTGAACGATGCCAACACTCTTGTTCCCAATGCTGCCGCGTATAATCGCCGGTGATCGCAATGAAGGTTACAGACGTGCACTCGGCGCTATGCGGCGCGTAACAGTTTCTGCGCACGGACGCGCCCAAAGAGCCGCGACCATAAAGAGGAGACATCAATTGGCGGACTCGAACATCCTGCAAAATCGTCGTGGCACACGTTATTTGATGTTTGATGATGCGGCAACCATTGCGGACGTGTTCGCGCTCCGATGCCGCAGCTCGCCGAACGCACCCGCCTATCGCGAATTCGACAGTGGCAGCAAAGAGTGGATCGGCGTGGACTGGCGTGAAGTCGCCGACCGCGTCGCAGGCATGCGCGAAGGGCTGCGTCGCGACGGCTTGCAACAGGGCGAGCGTATCGCGGTGATGTTGAAAAATAGCGTCAATTGGATCGTTGCCGATCAGGGCGCGTTTGCGCACGGCCTCGTGACGGTGCCGCTGTTCGTTGATGATCGGCCTGAGAACGTGGCGTTCATTCTCAATGATGCTGACGTCAAATTGATCGTGATCGACGGCGAGGAACATTGGAAGCGACTAAAAACGGTACGCGACCAGCTAGGGTCATTGAAACGCATTTTGACCGTGAAGCCCGTGAGTGATCCCGATGAGCCGCGTTTGAAATTGCTGGCCGACTGGCTGCCAACCGACCCCGGTAGCTTTGATCGCTCACCGGTCAATAGCGGTGATCTCGCCACTATCGTGTATACCAGCGGCACCACCGGCAAGCCCAAAGGCGTCATGCTTTCGCACCGCAATATTTTGTCGAATGTGCAGTCGGGTCTAGCGGTGTACGACGTTTTTCCGGAGGATATTTTTCTCTCATTTCTTCCGCTGTCACATATGTTTGAGCGCACGGCCGATTACTACTTGAACGTAGTGTCCGGGGCATCGATGGTATTTTCGCGCTCGATCCCGCAACTCGCTGAAGATTTTCGCATCGTGCAGCCGACCATTATTTTCTCTGTGCCGCGGATTTATGAGCGGTTCCTCGCGGCAATCAACGACCAATTGAAAAAGGCTTCGCCTGTCAAACGAAAGCTGTTTGATTTTGCCGTTGACGTGGGCTGGAGCCGCTTTGAACAACACAACGGACGCGGGCCGTGGAAGGCATCGTTCTTACTTTGGCCACTGCTGAAGAAATTGGTCGCCGATAAGTTGCTGTTGCGTCTCGGCGGCAAACTTCGTTTTGCAGTGGCTGGCGGTGCCGCGTTATCGCCAGCGGTGTCAAAAGTATTTGTCGGTCTTGGCCTGCAAATTTGTCAGGGGTATGGCTTGACTGAAGCGTCACCGTTACTGGCGGTTAACCTGCTCGACAAGAACGAGCCAAGTTCGGTCGGACCTGCCGTTCCTGGCGTGGAAACCCGCATCGGTGAGAACAATGTGTTGTTCGCGCGCGGCCCCAACATCATGATGGGCTATTGGAATAATCCGGAGGCGACGCGCGCCGTGTTATCGGAAGATGGCTGGCTCAACACGGGCGATCAGGTCAGGATAGATGAGCACGGCTTTATCCACATCACCGGGCGCATCAAGGAAATCATCGTGCTGGGAAACGGCGAGAAAGTGCCGCCGGTGGATATGGAAATGGCGATCCAGATGGACCCGCTATTTGAACAGGTGCTCGTGTATGGCGAGGCCAAGCCCTACTTGTCGGCCATCGTTGTCCTGAACGACGAGGAGTGGGGGCGGGTTGCGAGCGATGCCAAGCTCGATCCGAAAATGGACGGCGAGGGCCGTGAAAAGTCGGAAAAATTTCTGGTACAGCGAATCGGTAAGCAGATCAAAAATTTCCCCGGTTACGCGCTGGTGCGCAAGGTCGCTGTGGCACGAGAGAAGTGGACAATTGATAACGGCATGATCACGCCGACGCTGAAACTCAAGCGCAACGTTATTTTCAAGAAGTACGCCAATGCGATTGACGATATGTACAAAGGACATGTGCTGTGAACGAAGAAACGATCGAGCCGTTCTGTGAAGTGACCCATTTGCCAAAAGACCGGCAGCCTGTCATTCGCATCATTCCCATGCCGGCAGACACGAACGCGCACGGCACTATTTTTGGCGGCTGGGTAATGGCGCAGGTCGATCTGGCCGGCAGCGTGCCAGCCACCGTGCGCGCACGCGGCAAGGTCGTGACCGTGTCGGTAAATTCATTTCAGTTTAAGCAGCCGGTGCTGGTGGGTGATCTGGTGAGTTTTTATGCCGACGTAGTGAAATTTGGGAGGACTTCGTTGACGGTGGATGTCGAGGTTTATGCGCAGAGGCAGCGGTTTGGCGCTGAGGTGGTGAAGGTGACCGAGGCGCAGTTGACTTATGTTGCGGTTGACGATCAGCGCAAGCCACGACCCGTACCTACAGAATAAAGAATTTTTTAGCATTAAGTGGTGAAACACCAGCGTTGACGGGCATCCCAGACCATTTATAGCCTGAGAGCCGCGCCGGTATTAGTGTTTATAGTTTATTTAATCGAAAAATCAGGAGTTTCAATTGAGTAATTTCCATATCCGAAAAGTCGCCGTCCTCGGCGCAGGTGTGATGGGCGCGCAAATTGCGGCGCACCTCACCAATGCCAACGTCAAAGCCATTTTGTTTGATCTGGCCGCAAAGGAAGGCCCAAAGAACAGCATCGTTCTCAAAGCCATCGACGGCATGACCAAGCTGCAGCCGGCGCCGTTCGCCAGCAAGGCACGCGCAACACAAATTACACCAGCCAATTACGACGATAACCTCGAATGGCTGAAGGATTGCGACCTCATCATCGAGGCGATTTCCGAGCGCATGGACTGGAAGAAGTCACTGTATGAAAAGGTCGCACCATTCATGCGCGCCGATGCGATTTTTGCATCGAATACCTCCGGGCTATCGATCACCGAGTTGTCGAAAGTGTTTCCGGAGGCGCTGCGTCACCGCTTCTGCGGCGTGCATTTCTTCAATCCACCGCGCTACATGAAGCTGGTCGAGTTGATCCCGACGCCGGATACAGACGCGTCGATTCTCGACCAGCTCGAAACCTTCCTTGTCACCACCGTCGGCAAGGGCGTGATCCGCGCCAACGACACCCCCAATTTTGTCGCTAACCGCATCGGTGTTTTCTCCATCGCAGCAACGATGTATCACACGATACAGTTCAAGCTCGGCTTCGATGAGGTCGATGCACTCACCGGTCCTGCGATTGGCCGCGCCAAGAGCGCCACGTACCGCACGGCGGACGTGGTTGGTCTGGATACGCTCGCGCACACCTTCAAAACGATGGACGACAACCTCCCGAATGATCCATGGCACCAGTACTATGCCGCGCCCGCTTTCCTGAAAGCGCTGATCGAGAAAGGCGCGCTGGGGCAAAAAACCAAGGCAGGCTTCTTCACCAAGAAGGGTAAGGACATTCTGGTCGTGGACTTGGCCAAGCAGGATTACCGCGCGTCGGACGCCAAGGTCGCCGATGAAGTCGCCGCGATCCTGAAGATTCGCAATCCCGCCGAACAATTCGCAGCGTTGCGCGCCAGCGCGCATCCGCAGGCTCAATTTCTCTGGGCGATTTTCCGCGATGTATTCCATTACATCGCCGTGCATCTCGGCGATGTGGCCAGCTCTGCGCGCGATATCGATTTCGCTATCCGCTGGGGCTTCGGCTGGAAGATGGGACCGTTCGAAACCTGGCAAGCTGCGGGCTGGGAGCAGGTAGCCAAATGGATTAATGAAGACATCGCCGCAGGTAAAACGATGTCGAACGCGCCGTTGCCCGCATGGGTGACGGACGGCAGGAAGGGTGTTCACTCGAATGAAGGCTCACTCTCTGGCAAGACTGGCAAGATGGTTGCACGCTCAACACTGCCCGTTTACCAGCGCCAGCTTTACCCCGAATTGTTACTCGGTGAAAAGGCTGAAAAGGGCACCACAATTTTCGAGACCGATGCAGTCCGCATGTGGACCACGAAGGGACACGACGACATCGCCATCGTGTCGTTCAAAACCAAATTGCATTCCATCGGCAGCGATGTGCTCGAAGGCTTGAACAAAGCCATCGACCAGGCGGAAGCAAACTACAAGGCGCTGGTTATTTGGCAGACCGAGCCGCCATATGCGGCGGGTGCCAATTTGGTGAAAGCACTCGAAGCGCTGAAGCTCGGCCAGTTCGACGAATTCGAAGCGATGGTCGGCAGGTTCCAGGCAACTTCGCAGCGTATCAAGTACAGCATGATCCCGGTGGTCTCTGCCGTGGATGGCATGGCGCTTGGCGGCGGCTGTGAATTCCAGATGCATTCGGATCGCGTTGTCGCCACGTTGGAAAGCTACATCGGTCTGGTTGAAGTTGGCGTCGGCCTGCTGCCTGCGGGCGGCGGCTTGAAAGAGATGGCGCTACGTGCGGCACTGTCGGCCAATGGCGGTGACCTGCTGCCGGCGATCCAGAAGAGCTTCAAGCTCGCCGCAATGGGCGAGGTATCAAAGAGTGCGCAAGAGGCCAAGGAAATGGGCCACATGCGCTGGCGGGACACCATTATTTTCAATCGCGATGAGCTGCTTTACGTCGCGCTCGAAACTGCGCGTGCAATGGCGAATGCCAGCTACCGTCCACCACTGGCACCCGCCGCGTTCCAGGTTGCGGGCTACACCGGTATCGCGACCCTGAAGATGATGCTCATCAACATGAAAGAGGGCGGCTTCATCTCGGATCACGATTACGACATCAGCTCACGCATCGCAGCATGTTTATGTGGCGGCGAGGTCGAACCGGGTTCGATGGTCAACGAGGACTGGATGCTAGCACTGGAGAGGAAGCACTTCTGTGAACTGGCGAAGACGGAAAAGACCCAGGCGCGCATTGAATTCATGTTGAAAAACGGTAAACCACTGCGCAATTAAGCGCAGATGATTGGAGAATCAAAATGACCAAGCAAATTCAGGAAGCCTATATCGTCGCCGCCGTCCGCACGCCAGTCGGCAAAGCGCCGCGCGGCATGTTCAAAAATATACGTCCCGATGACATGCTCGCGCATGTGTTGCGTGGCGTCATTGCACACGTACCCGGACTTGACCCGAACGACATCGGCGATGTTGTTGTCGGTTGCGCGATGCCCGAAGGCGAGCAGGGCATGAATGTGGCGCGCATCGGTGTGCTGCTCGCTGGTCTGCCCGACGGTGTGCCGGCTGTGACCATCAACCGTTTCTGCTCATCGGGCCTGCAAGCCATCAGCATGGCTGCTGATCGCATCCGCACTGGCGATGACGATGTCGTCATTGCTGCGGGAACAGAAAGCATGTCGATGGTGCCAATGATGGGCAACAAGATCGCGCTCAATCAATCGGTGTTTACCAGCAATGAACACGTGGCGATTGCCTATGGCATGGGCATCACCGCCGAGAACGTCGCCAAGCAGTGGAAAGTCACGCGCGAAGAGCAGGATGCGTTCGCGGTGGCATCGCACATGAAGGCTTCAAAGGCGATTGCAGCCGGTGGCTTCAAGGACGAGATTCTTCCCTATGAAATTGAGTCCGCGATGCCAGATCTGGCAAGTGGCGCGATCAAGCACAAAAAGAAAATAGCGGATACCGATGAAGGGCCGCGAGCTGATTCAACGTTGGAGTCGCTGGCGAAATTACGCACTGTGTTTGCCGCCCGTGGCAGCGTGACAGCGGGTAACTCGTCGCAGATGTCCGATGGTGCAGGGGCAGTGTTGCTGATGAGTGAGAAGGCATTGAAGAAATACAACGTGCAGCCCATCGCGCGCTTTGTCTCCTTCGCCGTTGCCGGTGTGCCACCGGAAATCATGGGTATTGGTCCGATCAAGGCAATTCCAAAGGTGCTGAGTCAGGCGGGTATCAAGGCAGACGATCTTGACTGGATCGAACTCAACGAGGCTTTTGCTGCGCAAGCGCTTGCGGTGATCAAGGATCTTGGTCTGAACGCAGAAAAAATCAACCCGCAGGGCGGTGCGATCGCGCTCGGTCACCCACTAGGTGCGACCGGCGCAATCCGTGCCGCGACGCTTTTGCACGGCATGCGCCGCAACAAACAGAAGTGGGGAATGGTGAGCATGTGTATTGGCACCGGTATGGGTGCTGCGGGGCTATTCGAGGCGCTATAAGCATGTGGCGTTGCATAAAAACAACGCCGCATCATTGCCCGAGTCGATCCTCAACTCGGGTAACAAATGTACTTTCCGCTGGGCAATGGTAGAAGCAGCGGTGACAAACAGTGTTCACGGGGTGCGCTGCCCGGGTTTACGCTGCACTGCACAATCCGTAATTTGCCTCACAATTAACAATTTCCTGTAAAGTATTTCCAAACCCGGTGATCTTGGCTTAATGTCAGCAATAAGTAGTCTTGTTATCACCAAAAACAAGTTTCAATACCATTATCGAGGAGAGTACCAAATGAGTAATTTACGTAAGCGCGCTCGCGCATTTTCGCCAGTCCTGAAAGCGTCGGCTGTGGCAGTGGCGCTGGTACTCACAGGCACCGCAAACGCGGTCCAGTTTAATTACGAAAATGGCTTCAGCGGCAGTTTCGATTCGACCTTCTCGTACGGTATATCGGTGCGTACCCAGAACGCGAGCAAAACGCTGATCGGCATTGCCAATGGCGGTTTGGCACGCTCCACGAATGAAGACGACGGTAATCTCTCCTACTCCAAAGGCAGCCCTTTTTCGCAAACCCTCAAAGGCACGCATGAGCTCTCCGGTAAATATGACGGATGGAGCCTGTTGGTGCGTGGGTCCTATTTTATTGATACCGAAGCGCGCGGAGCCAGCAATCTTGGCCCAATCGGTCGTGATCGTCTTGCGCAAGATGCCAAGATTCTCGATGCGTTTGTGGCGCGCACATTTGAGTTTGGCGGAAAAAATGTAAACGTCCGCGCGGGCAAGCAGGTCATCTCATGGGGTGAATCGACATTCATCCCGAACGGCATCAACATCATCAATGCCGTTGACGTATCAAAACTGCGTACGCCGGGATCTGAACTCAAAGAAGCGTTCATTCCTACCGACACCTTGTATGCGTCATTTGAGCTATCCAAACAAGCCAGCCTTGAAACGTTCGCACTCTTCAATCACGACAAGTTCAAACTTGATCCAAGAGGTTCATATTTCAGCAACAACGATACTGCTTCCGATGACTCCACCGAGCTCATTTTTAGCTTCGGTCGACGCAAGGATTTGTTTGGTGGTAAACGGCCGGCCAATATTATTCCACCAACATCACCCGCCTTCGCAACGACGCAGGCATTGGGATATGGTCCATTTGATCCTGCCGCACAGGTTTGGGCACCACGCACTGCTGATCGCAATCCCAGTGATCACGGCCAATACGGCGCGGCGTTCCGCTATCTGGCACCCGAATTGAACAACACTGAATTCGGTGCGTATTTCGTTAACTACCATAGCCGTACGCCCGTTCTCTCCGGAGTACGGGGAACACCGACATCCATTGTCACGGGTGGGCCATTGGCAGCCGCTGTCGGACAGACCGGTACCGCGAGTTATTTCACCGAGTATCCTGAAGACATCAAAATGTATGGCTTCTCGTTTAATACGCAGGGGCCTGTCGGTATCGCGTTGCAAGGTGAAGTTTCCTATCGCCCAAACCAGCCGTTGCAACTTGCCTCTGCCGAGGTGGTGCTTGCTGCGGTCGGTTTGCCGAACCTGATTACCGGATTTGCCACCATCCCGGGCACAGTCAGCGCCACCGCGCCGTTTGGTGCGTCAGCGGCGTTTTTCGTACCAGCGGGTACTGAAATTACCGGCTGGCGTCGTGTCAAGCAGACACAGTTCCAGATGACGGGAACCAAGTCTTTCCCGAACGTACTCGGTGCTTCCCAGGGTGTAGTGGTCGGTGAGTTCGGCTATACCAAATACAACGGCCTGAACAGCAACGGGTTGAAGTTCAGCGGCCCGGCCACCGGCCTCCCGGCGACGGTGCAGGGTGCTGTAGCGGGGCAAGCGGGTTCGGTGCAGACAGATGGCTTCGTAACCGAAAACTCTTGGGGCTATCGACTGGTTGGTCGGCTTGAATATCCCAATGCGTTGTTTGGTGGCAATTTGGCACCGCGCGCAGCGTTTAGCCATGACGTGCGCGGCGTGTCGCAGACATTCAACCAAGGCGTGAAGTCAATTTCACTCGGTTCCAATCTGGAGTTTCAACGCCGTCTGAGCTTTGACTTCTCCTACAACATGTTCTTCGGCGGACGCGTGTTCTGCGGCACTGACCAAGTCACCAATGCGGGACAGACTTCGCTTGCCCCGCAGATCAGTGGTGTCCCGGCACTGGGCATTGCACCACAGGGAGCTAATTTCTGCTCCAATGCAAACCCAATCAGGGACCGCGATTTCTACTCGTTTGTAGTCGCTTACTCGTTCTAATCTCAGTTCGGCAATGTCCGTCGACAGCAAAGTAACTGCGTCGGCGGGCTAACCACCTTCAACGTTAGACCAGTGCAACAGACTTTGGCTGGCGTTGGAAAATACGATTTTTTGAAAAGAATTACGATAACCATCTGGAGGAAACATGAACCTGAAACGATTGACGATGTTGGCATCGGTCACGTTGGGGACGCTGACTATTTCGGTCGGCGCATCTGCCCAGCTTGCCGCAGCCGATCTGGCAAAACTTGGCACAACACTCACCCCAATGGGTGCGGAAAAAGCTGGTAATGCAGCCGGCACTATTCCTGCTTGGGACGGCGGCATCACTAAAGTACCCGCTGGTGTAACGTTCAAAACGGGCGGCACTTATCCCGACCCGTTCCCGGCCGACAAACCGCTGTTTACGATCACAGCGGCCACGGCAGACAAATACAAAGACAATCTCTCGCCCGGTCAAATGGCGATGTTGAAGCAATATCCAACGTACAAGTTGAATGTCTTCACGACACGCCGCACCGCGGCATTTCCGGAAGGGCATTACAAGGAAACCAAGGAATGTGCGGGCAAGGCCAAGCTTGCGGCAGGCGGTAACGGCGTCGTTGGTTGTACCGGCGGCACCCCGTTCCCGATTCCAAAAAATGGCAATGAAGCCATCTGGAATATGATCCTTCACTACAAGGGCGACACCTTCGCGCAGCACTGGGCGCAGGCCGCAGTCACGGCGAGTGGCGATTTTGCACTGGTGAAATTCGAGTATGAATACGATCTTCAGTATGGCAACCTCTCAAAGACGCCGGCACAACGTGAGCCAAACAAGGTGCTCAATTATTTGCAAGTGACGACCGCGCCAGCGCGTCTCGCAGGGCAGATTCTGCTGGTACATGAAACTGTTGACCAGGCAAAAGAGCCGCGCTCTGCATGGACGTACAACCCAGGGCAGCGTCGCGTACGTCTCGCACCTAACGTAGCTTATGACAATCCCGGTACTGCTGCTGATGGCCTGCGCACCAACGATGACTTCGGGATGTTCAACGGTGCAACTGACCGCTATGAATGGAAGCTCGTCGGCAAAAAAGAAATGTACATTCCGTACAATTCCCACCGCATGTCTGATCCGAAGCTCAAATACAGCGATCAATTGCGTCCTGGCCACATGAATCAGGATCTGGCACGGTATGAGTTGCATCGCGTTTGGGTCGTCGATGCAACGCTGAAGCCAGGCACATCACACATTTACGCTCGACGCACGTTTTACATCGATGAGGACACATGGAACGTCGTCCTGATCGACAAGTACGATGGGCGTGGTCAATTGTGGCGTTTCTCGGAACAGCACAGCGAGAGTTGGTACGACGTCCCGATGTGGTTCCCCACGATTGAAGTGCATCATGATCTCCAATCGCGGCGCTATATTGCGATGGGGTTGCGTGCGGAAGAGAAAGTGATCTACCAACCGATCAAACGCACCCCTGCCGATTACACCCCTCAGAACTTGCGTAATCTTGGTACGCGCTGAACGGTGTGATGGATTAGTCCATTACAGGCTGTAAAAATTCGGGGACAATCGATTTGTCCCCGAATTGTTTCTGGCGTGCGCATTTGTCGTCGAGGCCAACGCATGTCACGCATCAAGTTATTAACCTTTTAGGCTCACCATTTCGTATCAACGTTGCTCACTGTTCGTCGAGGCTGTGCTCACATGACAATATCCTTCGCAGTTCGCGCATTTGGCATTTTTGTTTCAGGCGTTGTTCTGGTCGGCAGTGCCGCTTTCGAGGCGTACGCGCAAATTAATCCTGCGGTGATGCCGACTTCTGGGCCATTGTCCAAGCAGACGATGTCGCGCCTGTTGCTGACCGATGCCTCGCGTATCGGCAACCGCGTGGTCGCTGTTGGAGACCGTGGCTATATCGTCTATTCCGATAGCAATGGCGAATCGTGGCAGCGTGCGACTACGCCGCCAAATACGCCGCTGTTGACATCGGTTTTTTTTCTTGATGCCAAAACCGGCTGGGCGGTTGGACACGACAGCATGATCCTGTCATCGACCGATCAGGGACAAACCTGGACCAAGGCTTTTTCCGCTGCGGACGACCAGAAGCCTTTAATGGACATCACATTCGTCGATGCAAACAATGGCTTCGCCGTCGGTGCCTACGGTGCGTTCTACGCCACCACAGACGGCGGCAAGACGTGGGTTGCGCGTAAGTTGTTCGAGGGCACCAAGGCTGCCGCGACGGTTGCCGCGCCCAAGAAAGGCAAGTACGAGAGCATTGGCAGCCAGAAGGTCAACGACAAGGCCAATAACAAGGATGCAGACATCGACGATAAAGCCGGTGGCAGGGGCGGTGATGACGACAAACATATCAACGCCATCATCAAGCTTGCAGAAGCTAATAGCGTCAATACTGGCGAGAACAAACTTTTTGCTGCAGGTGAAGCCGGCCTGCTCGCCAGATCAGATGATGGCGGCAAGACGTGGGTGAAAATTGCGTCGCCGTACAAGGGCTCTTTTTTCGGGGCCATTCAGGCGCAGGACGGCGCAGTGCTGATCTACGGTTTGCGTGGCCGAATTTATCGCAGCACCGACGCACAACTGGCAAACTGGAAGCAGATTGAGAATAAGACGGTCGCGTCACTCATGGGTGCCACCCGACTACCCGACGGGACTGTAGTGCTCGCGGGTCTGTCGGGAACGGTGCTGTTATCCCGGAATAACGGCGAATCTTTTTCACTGCTTCCGTCCGGCTCGACCAAGGCGCTGTCCTCACCGTTGCTTGGCGCACCGAACGCCCTGCTGCTTGTTGGTGAAGCAGGTGTGCGTGATGTGCTCCTGACAGCCAACGCTGCAGCAGTTGCCGTTCCCGTCCCGGCCGCCCCAAAAAAATAAGCGACCGCAGCTTTTCTGACGCCAACCGTAGCCTTACGCTAAGAGCGCACCATGAACGTACAAAAATTAATCGAAAAAATTTCTGCAATCGTTTTCAACAACCGCAAGATGTGGCTGATTATTTTCGCCACCCTCACGGTTGGCTTTGCGATTTCGGCGAGCCAGTTGAAGGTTGATGCCGGTTTCAACAAGATGGTGCCGCTGAAGCACCCGTACATGAAGGTGTACAAGGAATATGAAACCGTATTCGGCGGTGCCAATCGTGTTGCGATCGCATTGGTGCAAAAGCAAGGAGATATCTACAACCTGGAGTTCATGACCAAACTCAAAGCCCTGACCAACGATATTCTGGTGCTTGAAGGCGTCGACAAGCCTAGCGTGCGTTCGCTGTTCACACCGAACACCCGTTTCATTGAAGTCGTTGAAGAGGGCTTCGCCGGTGGCAACGTCATTCCCGCCACTTTTCAGGGTACGCCGGAAGATCTGATCGTGGTGCGCGGTAACGTGCAGAAATCCAATGAAATCGGGCGTACTGTTGCGACCGACTTTACCGGCGCATTGGTGATTGCTGGATTATTTGAATCAATCCCCAAAGACGGCGGCAAGGTGGAGAAGCTCAACTACTTTGAACTCTCGAACAAACTCGACGAATTGCGCGCCAAGTATGAGGGGCCGAACCACAGCGTTCACATCATCGGTTTTGCCAAAGCCGTTGGGGATATTTCTGCCGGCGCCCGTGGCGTCATTATGTTTTTCCTGATCGCATTTGTCATCACTGCAGTGTTGATGCTGTGGTTTGTGAAAGATTTGAAATTGACATTGGTGGCACTGGTAGTCGCGATGATGCCTGTGCTATGGCTGCTGGGCACATTGCCTATCATTGGCTTCGGCATCGATCCACTTTCGATTCTGGTGCCGTTCCTGATATTTTCCATCGGCGTTTCACACGCTGTGCAAATGACCAAATCATGGGAACACGAAGTCAGTAGCGGAGCCGACAGCCTGACGGCGGCCAAGCATTCGTTCGCCACCATTTTTATCCCCGGCACGTTGGCGCTGGTCACCAACGTACTTGGTTTTGCGGTCATCATGCTGATCCCGATCGACATCGTGCGCGAGCTCGGCATCACTGCCTCGCTTGGCGTGGCATGGATGATTATCACCAACAAAATGTTGCTGCCGATCATGTTGTCGTATTTGAGCATGTCGAAAAGTGCGCTCGGCAAAGAGGCACAACAGGAGCATCGCGTTGAGCAGATATGGCATGCAGCAGCGCGATGCGTGGAGAAAAAGCGTGCTGGCGTTATCGTTGCAATTTCAGTTGTCGTGCTGGCGCTGGGATTATGGAAAGCGCACGACCTGAAAGTCGGCGACTATGGTTCTGGCGTACCAGAATTGCGCGCGGAATCGCGTTACAACAAAGACAACGATGTCATCGTGTCGAAGTTCGCGGTTGGTGTAAATACGCTCGGAGTGGTGGCACAGACCAAAGGTGTGCAAGGTGCGTGCACCAACTACGACATCATGTCGACAATTGAAAAATTCGATTGGTATATGCAAAACGTCGAAGGCACGCAGTCGGTTACCTCGCTGCCGGGTCTGGCCCGTAATATCAATGCCGGATTCAACGAAGGCAATTTGAAGTGGCGCCAGCTACCACGCGAATCCACGATGATGGCGCAGAGCGTCACGCCGATCGACACTGCCACAGGCCTGCTGAATCCTGATTGTTCGGCCATGCAGGTGCTCATCAATACCACGGACCAGCAAGGCGACACACTGAAACGCCTCGTCAGTGAGGCGAAAAACGTTGCCAAAGAAAGCAATAGTGACAAGCTCGAATTCAAGCTCGCCACCGGCAACATGGGTGTCGCGGCGGCGACCAACGAAGCGGTCGACAGCGCGCGCTACGAAATGCACGCCGCGATTTTTGGTGCGCTGTTGTTGATGTGCTGGGCCACGTTTCGTAGTTTGCGCGCAACGCTTTGCATCCTGATTCCACTGGCTATCGTGTCGATCCTGTGTGAGGCCCTCATGCCGCTGCTCGGCATTGGCCTCAAGGTATCGACCCTGCCAGTGATCGCGCTTGGCGTTGGCGTTGGCGTGGATTACGGCATTTATCTGTTTGATCGCCTCGAAGTGCATCTTGAAGAGGGCATGGATCTGGGCGCAGCGTTTTTTGAAGCACTCAAGGAACGCGGTGCAGCCATGGTTTTCACTGCGGTCACCATGACGCTTGGCGTCGGTACGTGGGCCATGTCGGCGCTGAAATTTCAGGCCGATATGGGTGTGCTGCTCGCGTTTATGTTCTTCCTCAATATGCTGGGCGCAATCTTCCTGCTGCCAGCACTTGCAACGTTCCTGCTGAAGCAACATAAGAAAGCCTGAGCGAAAACAGACGAATCAAAGCGCCCGTCACCGGGCGCTTTTTCGTTAATGTCCATCCAGCGCTAAATAGGCAACATGTAGTGAATACAAACGCCCGTCCTATCGTCATTGCCGGTGCGATACTCGCATTTCTCGGCGTGGCGCTCGGTGCGTTTGGCGCGCACGCGTTACGGTCGCGTGTGGATGCCAATCTGCTGGCCGTGTACCAGACCGGTGTTCAATATCATCTGGTGCACGCGCTTGGCGTCATGCTTATTGGTGTGCTGGTGCAAGTGGTGCCGGATTTGAAATGGTTGCGCATCGCCGGTTGGACGATGGTGGTCGGCGTGATTGTTTTCAGCGGCAGCTTGTATACGCTTAGCCTGACTGGCGTCCGTGCGTTTGGTGCCGTTACGCCGCTTGGCGGTGTGGCGCTGCTCGCCGCGTGGTTGATGCTTGCGTTTGGCGCGGCGAAATTTAAATAGCAAACACTAGCACTGGCGCGGCTCCTGGCATTAAAACGCCGGGGGGATCCCGCCAGTGCTAGTGTTTGATATAATTTCGCTGGCTATTCCGCTCCAGCCACTTCGGCTTTTGGCGTGCGCCGCAGTTTCGCCATCAGCCGCCCCAAGAGTCCCTCGGCATCGTCCACATAGGTGTAAACGGCTGGCACCACCAGCAAACTGAGCAGGGTCGAGGTCACCAGCCCGCCGATTACGGCCACCGCCATCGGCGAGCGAAATGACGGGTCGGCACCCCAACCAAATGCGATCGGCATCATGCCAAAGCCCATCGCCAGGGTCGTCATGACGATTGGTCGCGCACGTTTGTGGCAGGCGTCGATCAACGCATCGAATCGGTTCAGCCCATGATCGCGACGCGCGACGATGGCGTATTCGACGAGCAGGATGGAGTTCTTGGTGACGATACCCATCAGCATCAGCAGTCCGATCAGCGACGGCATCGAAAAACTTTTGTTGGTGAGCAGCAGCAGGATGAAAGCGCCGCCAATCGACAGCGGCAGCGCGGCCAGGATGGTCATCGGCTGCATGAAATCCTTAAACAGCAGCACCAGCACCGCAAAGATGCAGAGCACGCCGATAAACATGGCGAGTCCAAAACTCGCAAACAGCTCCTCCATCATCTGTGTGTCGCCCAGCTCGGCCTGACGCACCGCGGGCGGCAGATTCTTCATCGTCGGCAATTGCATCGCCTCTGCATATACATCGCCCAGCTCACGCGTGCCAAGTTCGACATCGAACGTCACCTGACGGCTGCGATCCAGCCGGTCAATCTGCGCTGGGCCTGAATCCATAGTTACTGACGCGACCTGGCTCAGCATGATGGGTGCACCTTTGCCGGGGATTTGTAGCCGCTCGATGGCGGCAAGATCGGCGCGCGAACTATCGGGCAGTTTTACGCGGATCGCAATTTGCCGCTCGGCGAGATTGAATTTGGGCAGATTCTGGCTGTAGTCGCCGCTGGTGGCGATGCGCACGGTCTCGCCGATGGCCGCAGCGGAAATACCCAAGTCTGCGGCACGCGCGAAGTCGGGCCGCACGATGATTTCCGGCCGCACCAGGCTTGCACTCGATGACACATTGCCAACGCCTTTGAGCGTACGCAGGTCGCGCTCCAGATCCTTGGCCGCGCTGACCAACGCATCGGGGTTCTCGCTTTGCAGCACGAGTTGCATTTTCACGCCGGTATCCTGCGGCCCCACGGTCAATCGCACGCCCGGCTGGTAGGCAAGCTTGTTGCGGATTTCCGTTTCGATTTCTTGTTGGCTGCGGCTGCGGTCGCTGCGATGGGACAGCGTGACGGTCAACGCGGCTTTTCGTGATTCGGCCGCGATGCCAATGGCAAACGCATCGCCCGATACACCGCCACCAATCGAGCTGAATACGCTCTTTACATCCGCAACCGCAATCACCGCTGCACGAGCGCGTTCGGCTGCTTTGAGCGTTTCCTTCAGCGTACTGCCGGGTGGCAGTTCCAGGTTGACGAATGTCTGTGCGCGGTCGGCAGGCGGCACAAAACCGGTCGGCAACAAGGGGATCAGCGCGAGTGAACCGGCAAAAAACAATGCAGACGCGATGGCGGTGAGATTGCGGTGGCGAATACACCACGACACCCAGCCCAGATAGCGCTTCATGATCGGGCCATCTTGCAGAACGTGCTCCTTGACGGGCTTTAACAGGTAGGCCGCCATCAGTGGCGTGAGCATGCGTGCCACCACGAGGGACGCGAAA
>JANNRY010000365.1:0-17637 GCA_031401935.1 Betaproteobacteria bacterium
TGAACGTGTGCTGCGGTGGCATCGTCGGCATGGGCGAATCGCGTACTGAGCGCGCGGGCTTGATTGCGCAGTTGGCGAACCTAGATCCACATCCGGAATCGGTGCCGATCAATTATCTTGTGCAAGTTGAAGGCACGCCACTGCACGAGAAATTACACGGCGAGAAAGCGCTTCACTGGACTGAGTTCGTGCGCACCATCGCGGTAGCACGCATCACCATGCCGGGCAGCTTTGTGCGCCTTTCTGCCGGGCGTCAGGAAATGAACGAGGCCACGCAGGCAATGTGTTTCCTCGCGGGTGCCAATTCGATTTTCTACGGCGAGAAATTACTCACTACAGGCAACCCGGATGTGGATCGTGATCGCGCGTTGTTCGAGCGGCTGGGAATTGCACCAATGTAGTAAACACTAGCACTGGCGAGGCTTTTCAGGCATTTATTGCCTGTGAAGCCCGTCAATGCTAGTGTTTATACATTCGTATTAAGCGGTCATGTCCGTTTCCGATTTCTCCCTGCAACTTTCCGAACTCGCGCAAGCTGACCAACTGCGTTCGCGTCGCATCGTTGACGGCCCGCAGGATGCATCGATGCTGGTCGACGGCAAGCGCGTTATTTCCTACGCGAGCAACGATTATCTGGGTTTGGCCAATCACCCAAAAGTGGTTGAGGCCGCGATGCGCGCATTAAAGCGCTACGGCCTTGGTGCAGGTGCCTCGCACATGGTGTCCGGGCACATGCGCGCGCATCATGAGTTGGAGGAAAAGCTGGCGGACTATCTCGATTTACCCAAAGCGTTGTTGTTCTCTTCCGGCTACGCGGCAAACCTCGGCATCCTCACCACCCTCGCGGGACGGGGCGACACGATCTTTGCCGACAAGCTAAACCACGCCTGCCTGAACGACGGCGCGTTGCTATCGCGCGCCACCTTCAAACGCTATCCGCATTGCGATCTCGCCAAGCTCGAAGCAATGCTGACCGACACAAAAAGTACCGGCCGCAAGTTGATTGTCACAGATGCGGTATTCAGCATGGATGGTGATATCGCGCCACTGCCGGAACTGCTGAAACTTGCCGAAAACTATGACGCGCTGCTGGTGATCGACGATGCGCATGGCTTCGGCGTGCTCGGCTATCGCGGCAAGGGTGCGCTTGAACATTTCAATCTCAAAAGTGAACGCATCGTCTACATGGCGACCCTCGGCAAAGCGGCCGGCGGCTACGGCGCATTCGTGGCCGGGCATGAAGATATTGTCGAATGGATTTTGCAATCAGCGCGCACTTATATTTTTACCACCGCCACCCCACCCGCCATTGCCGCGGCGATGCTAGTGAGCTTGCAAGTCATGACAGATGATCGTGAACGCCTGAAACATTTGCGCACCATGATCGATTTTTTCGGCGATTCGCTCAAATTGCAATTCGCGAAGCTGCCCTACTCGCAGACCGCCATCCAGCCGATCCTGATTGGTGACAACGCAACGGCAATGGCGTTTGCAGAGGCCTTGCGCGAGCGGCATATGTTCGTCCCTGCGATTCGCCCGCCGACTGTGCCGCAGGGAACCGCGCGGTTACGCGTCTCCATCACTGCTGCACACACAGTCGACGACCTGTTTGATCTAATCACGGCGCTCACCGATCTGGATGTCGAGCTGCTGGGAAATGCCACGGCGCAGCGCAAATGACGGTGTTCGTCGAAGTCGTTGGTCGCGGCCCAAACCTGACCTTGCTGCACGGCTGGGGACTCAACGGCGCGGTGTGGAACGGTGTGCGCGATGCGTTGGCTGAACATTACACGTTGCACATCGTCGATTTACCAGGTCACGGACATTCACATGACACAGCCACAAGCACGATTGCCGACATGACCGATGCAATTGCCGGCGCGATACCAGCGCGTTCGCATCTATTGGGCTGGTCGTTGGGCGGCTTGGTCGCGCATGATCTTGCGCGCCGTCATCCCGGGCGCATCGATAAACTCGTCCTTGTTGCAACTACACCAAGCTTTTTGCAACGCGACAATTGGCCACACGCCGTGCTGCCAGCCGTGCTTGCCGATTTTGGCGCCCGTCTTTCGAATAATTACGCGGCGACGATCAAAAGTTTTCTCGCCTTGCAGGTGTTGAATACGCCCAATATTCGAGACACGGTGACTTTGCTTCAAACAGCGATCACGTCACACGGGAAAACCGATCATGCCGCACTGTTGAGCGCGCTGGAAATTCTGCGGACGACCGATTTGCGGGAACAGGCCCCGCAGATCCCACACGCCACATTAGTGCTGCAAGGCGACCACGATGCTTTGACTCCGGAACCGGCTGGTCGCTGGCTGGCCAGTCATCTACCCCGTGTACACTATGTAATGATGCCGCACGCCGCACATGCCCCGTTTTTGTCGCACCGCGATTCCTTCCTGCATGAACTCAATTTATTCCTAGCCGAATGAGCACAAGACAAACCACCTTCCCGCCGAAACCTGCGATCCGCAGGTCTTTCGGCAATGCCGCGAAAACCTACGATGACAGCGCGTTTCTGCAACGCGAAATCGCGGATCGCTTGTTTGAGCGGCTCGAATACATCAAGCTGCAACCTAAGTTCGCGCTCGATATCGGCTGCGGGACTGGCTACGCGACTGCCAAGCTGCGCGAACGTTACGTAGACGCAAACATTGTTGGCATCGATATCGCTGAACAAATGCTCGTGAACGCAAAATCACGCGCAAAGCCTGCGCCTTGGCTAAAAAAAATCATGCGGCAAGCGCCGATGCAATCGTGGCTGTGCGGCAATGCCGAAGCGCTGCCGCTGCAATCCGAAAGTGTCGAGCTCGCCATCTCCAACCTCACTCTGCAATGGTGCGACCCGGAGCGGGTAGCCAAAGATGTTGTGCGGGTACTGAGGCCAAACGGCCTTTTTATGTTCACCACCTTTGGGCCGGATACATTGAGGGAGCTGCGCGCGGCTTTTCGTACGATTGATGATCAACCGCATGTCAACCAGTTCATCGACATGCACGACATCGGCGATATCCTCGTGAGCGCAGGCTTTGCCGATCCGGTGATGGATCAGGAAATCGTGACGTTGACTTATGCCGATCTCACACCGTTGTTGAAAGAACTGAAGGGCATCGGTGCACATAACGTAATCCCCGGGCGTAACGCCGGCTTGATGGGCCGCGCGCGCTGGCAACGCATGGTGGCGGCCTATGAAAAATTCCGGAAAGCAGGCCGCCTGCCCGCCACCTATGAAGTGGTTTACGGACACGCATGGAAACCGGAATTTACCAAGCGCAAAACAATCGACGGACAGCAGACAATCGACTTGAATGAATTTAAACGTATGGTGGGTATTTGATGAAGAGTTTTTTTATTACCGGCACGGACACCGATGTCGGGAAGAGCCTGATTGCCTGCGCATTGATTCAAGCGTTTGCCGCGCGCGGCTATCGTGCCGCACCGATGAAACCGATCGCGGCAGGCACGATAAAAATTAATGGCGTCGATATGAACATCGATGTCGCGGCACTACGCGAAGTGTCGGGCTCGACAGCCGCACTGGCAGACATCAATCCTTATTGTTTCAGTGAGCCAATCGCACCTCATCTTGCCGCGCGACATCAAAATGTGGTGGTGGAGATGGACGTCATCCGCGCAGCATTTGCACGACTCAACGCAGATGCTGACACTGTGCTGGTTGAAGGCGCAGGCGGCTTTCTGGTGCCGCTTTCAATGACCCAATCGATGGCGGAAATTCCTGCGGCATTATCGCTGGATGTAATTCTGGTGGTCGGCATGCGTTTAGGCGTCCTGAATCATGCGTTGCTCACCGTTGAGGCGATTCGTTCGCGTGGCTTGACGCTTGCGGGCTGGATCGCCAACACGGCTGTGGCGGGTGCGACGATGCTGGCGTTCGATGAAAATCACGCTACGCTGGAGCGAATGATTCCAGCACCATTATTGGGAACTGTTCCACACGACGCGCACTCCGAAGACATTGAAGAGCGTGCGAGGCGGGCTTCGCACTATCTGCGCATGGATACATTATTACGTTAGCCAAAGGAAAACGATGAAACAACCCTCACTGAAAACTTTTGCCGCACATGCGCTGGCGTTGATGACAATCATTTTTGCCAGCCATACGCATGCACAGCGCAGCGAGAAAGTCGCACCGGGCCCGAAGGTATTCGATGTTTGGGTCAAGACAACAGTACCGGGCGGTACCGTCTCGGCGGCGTACATGCATATAAAATCCGCGACACCGCTCAAATTGGTCAAAGCCGAATCATCCATCGCCGACATCGCTGAAATTCACGATATGAAAATGAATGCGGGCGTGATGGAGATGAAGGCCATAGACGCGCTCGATATTCCCGCAGACAAATTGGTTGATTTGCAGCCAGGTGGCTTGCACGTGATGCTCATGAAATTGAAAAAGCCCATCAATAAAGGCGACAAGGTGCCGCTGACGCTCACCTTTGAAGGCGTGGACAAAAAGCCCCTGGTCGTCAAGCTCGATGCAATCGCGCAAGAAAAAAATCCAGGCGGACACAAACATTGATCACCCATGCTTTACTCGATCTGGATGGGACGCTGACCGATCCCGTACTGGGCATTACCAACTGCATTGCCTATGCATTGGCCCGCCTGAATGTTGTGGTGCCGCCAGCGAGCGAACTGCATTTCGCCATCGGGCCACCACTGCGGGGCACATTCGCGACGTTAGTTGGCAACGATGATCCAATCGTCATTGAGCGGGCGATGGTGTTTTATCGCGAAAGATTTGCCGACGTTGGTTTGTTTGAAAATGTCATGTACGAAGGCGTGCCGGAAATGCTGGCGACCTTGAAAGTACGAAATATTGCATTGCTGCTCGCAACCGCAAAACCGCATATTTACGCGCGCCGTATCCTCGCGCACTTCAACATATTTGCGCCTTTCGATGCCATCTACGGTAGCGAGCTAGATGGGGTGCGTCAGCATAAAGGCGAATTGCTCGCTCACTTGATTGACCAAGAAGAAATCGATCCGCAGAACACCGCGATGATCGGAGACCGCCACCACGATATTGATGCTGCACGCGCAAATGGCTGCCGCGCAATTGGCGTTACCTACGGCTACGGCAGCGCGGCTGAGCTGGCGCACGCGGATCGTTTGTGCGAGTCACCTGCACAGATTGCCGAAACGATTTTTAGCCTTAGGACGCCGGCCGATTAGTGTTTGCAGGTAGCTACCCGTAGCGGCCCATCCAGTAATGCCGACAAAGTGCGCAGCGGTCCTTGCCAGCACCAAAAGCGTGCGTAGCAGCGATCCTATCCGGTGCATTTCGCGTTTGTCCCTATGTAGCGAGTGAACCAACAGCTTGGCATATAACTTGCGGAAGTATCTTTCCCACCAAAAGCCGAGAGGACCATCATGGATCGTCGTAAATTTTTGAGTCGCGCTGCCGTTGCCGGTGGCACGTTATCTGCGGCCGCCGCAACACAGGCAATCGCGCAAGCACCCGCACTACCCAACATCAAATGGCGCTGCGCATCCAGCTTCCCGAAAAGTCTGGATACTATTTATGGTGGTGCGGAAGTATTGTCGAAGCGCCTCAGCGCCATCACCGGCGGCAAATTTCAGATTCAAGTATTTGCAGCGGGCGAAATCGTGCCCGCGTTCAGCACTGTGGACGCTGCGCAAAACGGCACCGTCGAGTGCACGCATACCGCCAGCTATTATTTCGTCGGCAAAAACAAAGCATTCGCGTTTGAAACCACCCTGCCGTTTGGGCTTAACCAGCGTCAGCAGAACGCGTGGATTTACTACGGTGGAGGACAGGCGCTGGTGCGTGACTTCCTGAAGGATTACAACATCATCTCTTTTCCCGGTGGCAATACCGGCGTGCAAATGGGTGGCTGGTGGCGCAAGGAAGTGAAAACCGTTGCGGACCTCAAAGGTATCAAGTTCCGTATCGCCGGACTTGGTGGCGACGTTTTGGCCAAGCTTGGCGTGGTACCGCAGCAGATTCCCGGCGGCGATATTTACCCGGCACTGGAGAAAGGCACGATTGACGGTGCAGAATGGGTCGGCCCGTACGACGACGAAAAGCTCGGCTTCTACAAAGTGGTGAAGAATTTTTACTACCCCGGCTGGTGGGAAAGCAATTCGATGTATTCGTTCTTCGTCAACACGAAAGAGTGGGAAAAGTTGCCAAAGGAATACCAGGCCGCATTTGAGGCCGCGGCCTACGAAGCCAATCTGGACATGATGGCGTCGTACGACTATAAAAATCCGATTGCGCTCCGCAGCCTCGTCGGCAAAGGTGTTCAACTCCGCTCATTCTCCAGCGACATCATGAAGGCGGCGCAAACGGCAGCGTATGGCCTTTATGAAGAAGAGGCGGACAAGAACCCGGCCTTCAAGAAAATGTACGTGCCGTGGCTGAAATTCCGTGAGGACATCAATCTCTGGCATCGTGTGGCCGAGCAGACTTATTCGACGTTCGCGGCAGCGAATCCACCACCGAAGAAGAAGTAGTCGCCATGCCGCAACAACAAAATGCCCGCAGATGGCGGGCATTTTCGTATTAGTGAACTCCAGCATTGGCGAGGCTTTCCGGCCGTTTTACATTGAAAAACCGCATGAATGGGCGATCTACAGACTTTTACTTATAGACTCACACATCATGGCCCATCCGCATTAGTGATGCCTCGCCTGCTGCAACGTCCTGATCAAGGGATGTTGCGTTTTCTTCTCGGCGACGATCAAAAAGAACTGCTCCTCCACGCCCTCGCATGCGCCGACTCGCTTGACCTGATACTGCGCGACGAGTCCATCATGCACGATTTCAGCCGCTGGAAATACCCCCATACCGCTCGCACCGAAGGTTTTGAGCAGTGCACTATCTTCAAACTCGCCAACCACGCGCGGACGGACGGCCATGCGCTCGAACCATTGATCGATTCTTGCGCGTGCCGCCACATGCGTAGTTGGCAGCAATACTGGCACCGCCGCGAGCGACTGCGGGAACCCGTTTCTCGCCGCTGCGACCAACGAAGGCGGTGCGTACCAGGCCAGTGTCGATGCGCCGACCGGATGACTGTACAGCTTGAGGTTCGGGTTCGGCGGCGCCACGCGATCGGCGAGCACGGCATCGATCCGGTGCAGCGCGAGATCGCCTAACAGATCATCGAACTCATCCTCATAGCAGAACAGACGCAGATTCGGCTCCTGCAGGACCGGCTGCATCAATCGCCGGACGACGAGCTTGGGAAGCCCCTCAGAAATGCCGATGGAAAGGCGTGTGCCCGGCACACTGACCGCATCGCTGATCACCTCGGGTAATTGTTCTCCAAGGTGAAAAATCTGGTCCGCCTGACGCATTGTGGCAACGCCGGCTTCTGTCAACACCAATCCGCGACCGGCTGGTTTGAGCAGAGAGTGTCCGAGCGAACGTTCCAACTCCCGAACCTGCGTACTCACCGTTTGAACCGCCATGTCGAGCCTTGCAGCGGCGCGCGTGATACTCCCTTCTTTGGCGACCACCCAGAAATAGTAGAGGTGCCGGTAGTTGAACGTCAGACTCATCATCAGCTTTAACGGAAGTATCGATTCGTTATTATCTTCTTTTTCGGGATTGTCGGCCGGCGTATCTTTGCGTCATCTTTCAAGCGAAGGAGGTATGCAATGCAGGTCATCTTTGAATCCCGCGATTCAGCCGGCGCTGAGCTGCGTGACGAGGTCGAACGGCGTTTGCGGTTTGTGATCCGACGACTCGCGTGGCTCGTACCGCGCGCCAGAGTTCGACTCACAGACGTCAATGGTCCGCGTGGCGGCGTGGACAAACGCTGCCAGCTGGAATTGAAAACTGATCACGTCGGCACGATAAGCATCATCGCGCTGGCGCACGATTGGCGTATCGCACTCGAGGCTGCGCTCGCGCGTGCGTACAAGGTGTTACTTAAAAACGTTGAGCGACGCCGCCAACACAAGCGTGCCCGCCCGCTTGCAATCGATGCCGACTAATAACCACGGAGAAACCAGAATGGAATACATCAACAAGTCAGGTGCCGCAGGCTCTGCGGCACCTTACCCGCTAGTCGTCGTCGAGGGCGCTGCCGCGAACGGGACGATAGAGGCCTCGAACGTAAGCCGCGTCCTCCGCAACACCTACGCGCTACTTTCCATGACGCTACTCTTCAGCGCCGCTGTCGCCGCGCTGAGTGTCGCGTTGAAGCTGCCCGCGCCGGGCATCCTTCTCACGCTGGTCGGCTACTTTGGCCTCTTGTTCCTCGTGTATAAGCAAAGGAACAGTGGGTGGGCGCTGCCTGCGGTATTTGCGCTGACCGGCTTCATGGGATACACGCTTGGCCCGATGCTGTCGACATCGCTGGCGCTTCCGAACGGCGCGCAAGTCGTTACGATGGCGCTTGGCGCGACAGGTACCACTTTCCTTGCGCTGTCAGCGTACGTGCTTAAGTCACGTCGCAACTTCAGCTTTATGGGCGGCTTTCTGTTCGCCGGCATCATCATCGCGCTGATAGCCGCAATTGCAGCTGTGTTCCTGCAAATGCCCGCACTAGGGTTAGCAGTTTCGGCCGTGGTCGCACTGCTTTCAGTCGGCTTGATCCTGTTTGAAACCAGCCGGATCGTGCATGGCGGTGAAACCAATTACGTACTCGCCACCGTGGGCTTGTACGTCTCACTGTTCAATCTCTTCACCAGCCTGCTCAGCTTGTTCGGTTTCGGCAGCTCAAGCGATTGACCGCGGTGGACTGCTGTAGCTCGATACGCCTGCCTATCTGCCAAGTACCGAAGCTTGTGACGCGCCGAGCGGATTTGCCAATTCAACTTTAGGAGTTCTGACATTGCGTACCTACCCGAACAACAGTCCACAAGCGGCCGCTCGTATTATCGCGTTGGCGATGCTGGCCGACGGCCACCTTTGCAAGACCGAGCTAGACGCGCTCGAAAGTGTTGACGTACAAAAGCAACTCGGGCTTTCGCCTGGACAATTGCACGCCATCGTGCATACCCTTTGTGAGGACCTGCTCGCCAGCTCGCAGGGAGACTGGGAAGCTGCGTGCCGGATAGACCCCGGCACCTTCGCTGCATTGCTGGCAGAGATCGATGACCCCGCCTTGCGCGCCACAATTTTGCGCCTTTGCCTGACGGTGTTTGCAGCGGACGAGCACCTTGCGGACGGCGAGAGTGTCATCCTGGCTGCGGTGGTCGCACACTGGGGGCTACATCGCGAAACGAAGCCAGCGCAGCATCGGCAGCCGGATGCCTCTCATGTCTAACTACGCACTCATGGTTGTACCGGTCGGAGCCGTGGCGCTGTACGTTGCGTGGCGCGAATACGCTGGCAAAAACCGACGCGACGCTTTGCTGATCGCAGCCTTCGGTGCAGTCATCATGCTCGGCGCTGCTTGGGTTGAGCTCCCTGATCTCACCTGACGATCCAAACCCCAGCGGAAACTGCTTCGCGGAAAACCTTCTCGAATAACTGCATACCCATTTCTTGGCGCCACCGCTGAGCTGTGGATCGCCCTTATAACGATTGTCATCACCCTGCTAGCTTTCCATGTGTTCGTCCTGCATGCGGAAGACCAATGAGATCGGATTTAAGGAGAGCCTGCTGCTGCCGACGGGCTAGATCAGTATCGCGCTCGTATTCGGTACCGGGATGTGGTGGCACCTCGGCACCCAAAGCGGTACACAGTTATTCACCGGTTACTTCATCGCGAAATCGTTATCGACAGACAGTGTCTTGGTGATTATGCTGCGCGCAATCATGATCGGGCCTGTCGCAGCAATTATCGGCCGGTTCAGTTGGGTGCTGTATGTGTTCGGCGCGTTTCTGGTTTTCACCGGATTCTGCCGATTCCTTTTGGCAATCTGTTACCGGCATTGCGCTTGATGTTCACTGGACTGGGTTTGGCGCCTCGCGACGGTGTCGCGATCCCGCTCGCCATTGCGACTGCAGCACTTGCCTTACTCTTCGCCGTTACCTTCGCGATGATCGCGTGGTAATGGGGCAGTGAATGGCTGCCGCGCTGGTAGCCACCTTTAGTTTCACGATTGCGACCAGCCGAGCGGTTGCTTTATCTAGTAGACTGCGCCACTCACTGAAAGCGAACGTGAACCATGCAGAGCTTCCTCGACCCGGCAATCCTATTTTTCGTTTTTGGCATCCTCGCCGGCGCGCTCAAGTCCAATCTGGAGATCCCACCGCAGATCTCTCGGTTCCTCGCTCTCTATCTACTGATGGCACTAGGGCTCAAAGGCGGCTTCGCACTGGCCCAGTCAGGCCTCACGAACGAAGTCATGCTTAGCCTCACGTGCGCAATCGCGTTGGCCATCATCGTCCCTGCGCTGGGTTATTCGCTGTTGCGGCGATTCCTGAACGGCTATGACGCGGCGGCAATTGCAGCCACCTATGGATCGGTCAGCGCGGTGACGTTCATCACCGCGGTACAGTACCTCGATAGCCGCGGGCTGGCGTACGGTGGCCACATGGCGGCGGCCATGGCGCTGATGGAATCGCCCGCGATCATCATGGCCGTCCTGCTTGCAAATCTAGTGCGGCAACGTGAGGCAGCCGCATCGATGGCTACAACGGGTGGCAGTACCGAAGCAGCCAAACCCGTGCCAACCCGTGGCGTGTCGATGGGACGCATCTTGCATGAATCGTTCACCGATGGCGCTCAGCTCCTGTTACTCGGGGCGATGGTCGTCGGCATCCTGACAGGTGCGAAAGGCGAGGCAGCGATGCAGCCGTTTGCCGTTGACCTGTTCAAGGGCATGCTGGCGTTTTTCCTGCTCGACATGGGCTTGCTGGCCGCACGCAACATGGGCGAACTCAGGGGCAAGTCATCTTGGCTACTGGCCTACGCGGTCTGCGCGCCGCTGGCGCATGCTGGTATTGCGCTGCTGTTTTGTTTTGTGCTGGGCCTGCCGCCGGGAAACGGCGCGTTGCTGATGGTACTCGCCGCCAGTGCGTCATACATTGCGGTTCCCGCTGTCATTCGTCATGCCATCCCGGAGGCCAATCCGTCGCTGTACTTCGGCATGTCCTTGGGGTTGACGTTCCCCTTCAACATCCTCATTGGGATTCCTTTGTATGTCTTCGTGGCGCACAGTCTGCTGCAATAAGTGGTTGCGTGCGCAAGCCAGAATAAGCAGCAATGCGATTCAGGCAACACCGTGCGATACATGACCACACTTGTGGTTATGTCACGGCGCAGTCATTGACCTCATTCTCTCTGCGTAAATGCCCGCTTTCCAAAAGGCTATTGGCATTTCAAACGCCGTTTTTCATGAATCCTGAATGTACGGATGGCACACGAGCCGTAAAACGTGCGCTCATCGGCTGAAAATGCGCCGCTTTCTCAACATCGCCCGACGCCATGTTTGCTTTTTGCGACGCAACCGACTAATCAAGGCTCACACGCTAGTGCCATTTTCACGAGCCTGATCATCAGCCGACCGAGCATTTATCGGTCGCGACGTAAGTGCAAGCAACGCGAAACTGACGCTAGCGCGCAGGCTCTGGCTTGGCGGTGCGCACGCTAAGAAACACGGTTACCGCCAATATGCCAACGACGACACCAAGAGACACCGCTACCGGTATTTTGTAGAAGTCGATCAAGCACATCTTAGTGCCGATGAAGACCAGAATCACTGCCAGCCCGTAATTGAGCAGGTGAAATTTACTGGCAACGGCGGCCAGCAAAAAGTACATGGCACGCAGACCCAATATGGCGAACACGTTGCTGGTCAGCACAATGAAGGGGTCGCTGGTGATGGCGAAAATCGCCGGGATCGAGTCAACTGCAAAGATCACGTCAGTGAGCGCAATCAGGCAAATGACCATAAATAGCGGCGTTGCAATCCTCTTTCCGTTTTCTATCGTCCAGAATCTCTCTCCATCATAGTTCTTGCTGACTGGTATGAGCTTACGCAAGAGTTTCAAGGCCGGGTTGTCATCCAGGTTCGGCTCCTTGCCGGCGGCCCACCACATTTTCACACCGGTCAGGATGAGGAATGCACCAAATAGATACAACACCCAGTGGAATTCGGCCAGTAGCCAGCCACCAACGAGGATCATGATCGTGCGAAGCACGATCGCGCCGATGATGCCGATCATCAGCACCCGCTTCTGAAAGTGCGTCGGCACAGCGAAGTAGGTGAAGATCATCAGGAACACAAAAATGTTGTCTACCGCAAGAGATTTTTCAATCAAGTAGCCCGTCAAAAACTCTAGCGCCTTGGTGTTGGCCAAATCAACAGAGCCGGTGGAGTCTCTTACCGCCCACCAGAACAAACCATTAAACAGAAGACTGAGGCCGATCCAGATCAGTGACCAGTTGAGTGCCTCTTTGACGCCGATGTCATGCGAGCCCTGCTTCTTGAGCACAACAAAGTCAATAAACAGCGACACCAACACGATGCCAACGAAAGTGGCCCATAGCCACAGGGGAGCAATTGTTTCCATTTGAACCTTTGAAATTAAAGTGGCGCAAACCAAAGTTGCACCACTCACGACACGGATAAAAGCGCAGACGCGCGAACTTGGCAGGAGTTTAACGGCAAATGACCGTGTATTTACTGAATAATAGGCCTGTTTAGTTCGTAAAAACAGAAGTGTATCGGCGGTTTTTCCTGCTTTTCAGCACGACTCAAGGCACGCATGATCGCCTCTACTTAATAACGAGGCTTCTGACGACTTATGTTTCTTGCAATTGCATGGTTTGCGGTTCTGACACTTCTCTCGGCTTGGTCGACGTGTGTTTGGCTGCTGCACTCGGTCACGGTCTGGTCGATGACCGGAGCCGGGTCGCTGGCCGCTCAATCAAAGCAGATAGACAGCCTTGCGCTGCCCTCCTGGATTGGTGTTTGGGTACCGCCTGACATGATGCTTGCGCTGAAGGCGTCAGTATCGACTCTTTTGCCAGTTGTTGAATCTGCTCTGGGCGCGCTACCAGCAGCGACAACGTGGCTGACACCGCTGGCTTGGACATTGTGGGGAATTGGCGCCCTGTTGCTCGTGGCTGTCGGCGCAGTAATGCATGTGGCGCTGTCGATGATGCGTAAACGCGCGACGCGATGATGCAGGTAAGCCCGCACTGGACAGTTCGCCTTAGAGAGGCGCTGCCCAGTCGTGAAGTTTTAGTAGCACACGCCTGGTTGAAACCTGTCGCCGAAAGGCTACTGGAGCCGAAACTTTGGCGGCTCCAACATGAGTCGGTCGCGCGCGGCGTGGCGATAGGTACATTTTGGGCGTTTGTCATTCCGGCGGGCCAAATTGTGGTCGCGACAATCCATTGCTCCTGGTGGCGCGCCAACGTTCCAGTAGCCGCCGCCATGACGATGGTTACAAACCCACTGACGATCAGCTTTTGGCTTTGGCTGGCCTACCAATTGGGTGTGTTGATGTTGGGTGAGCCCATTGCTGCCGTCGCGTCGGACGGCACTGGTTCGCTCAAATGGCTGGCGGACTACGGCTGGCCGACTGTGCTTGGTATGGCGTTTTTTGCGATCGGTGGTGCGGTATCGGGCTACTTAGGCGTCAAGGTGGTTTGGCGTTTGCGAGTCTGGCTAAAGCGACGCTCGCGCAGGACAAGTGGATTGCCTGCAATGGCTGAAAAGCAAAGGTAGAAACATTTCATACGTCTGTTTCAGGCACGCGGAATCTATCCGAAGACACACGAACGATCAACGCGTGCCAGTCGAACGCCAACCCTGGTATAGCTTTCCGGGCATTTGTCCTCCAAACACCCCTTGGATAGGCGTTCTACGTATCTTTATCCTCTTAAGCCTCGCTGCATCGCGATACCATGCGCACCGCACGCGATCGCCGGCTGAAGATCGTTGCGCGACACACCGCCGATTGCGTAGACAGGCAGTGGTGCCGCAGTAACGAGTGCTGCAAAGTTTTCCCATCCTATTGGTGTTTCACCCGGATGGCTGTGCGTTTGCTTCACCGCGCCGAGCACAGCGAAGTCCAGACTCAAATCTCCGGCACGTTCGATTTCCGCACGTGTGTGTGTCGATGCGGCCACTAGGTCGAATTGCGGCCGCACCACGCATGTGGCAAGCTGCTTCGAGGTGAGATGCACGCCATCCGCGCCGGCATCGCGTACCAGATCGGTATCGCTGTTGATAAGCACCTTCGCGTCATGCGCATGCGCGAGCGTTACTACATCCCGCGCGAAGTTTTTCAGCGCGATTGTCGCCATTCTTTTTTCACGCACCTGAATCAACTTCAGGCCATTAGCGAGCGCATGTTCGAGTAACAAAAGATAAGGCGCAGCGCCCAACTCCGTCGCGTTAGTAATCGCGTAAGTGTCGGGAAGCGCCAGCGCTTTAAAGATCGGTACGCAACCAGGCAGCGTCGGTGCGGCCGTGATCGCCTCTAGACGCTGCCACGCGAATTGCTGCGCCTCCATGCCGCGCATTTCGCCTTTCCACGCATGCACGCGCCAGCAATGCAGCCGCACGTGGGCGTGCGTGTAGCGCATGAGGAACGTGAACCACGGCGTTGCGTGTGTGATGGTGACGTTCAACTCCTCCATCAGTTCGCGTTTCATCGCTTGCAATACCGATTCTCCAGCCTCAATTTTGCCGCCGGGGAATTCCCAATAGCCGGGATATGGTTTGCCTTCGGGACGTGAAGAGAGCAGAAAACTGCCGTCGGGTTTAATGAAAACAGCGACAGCGACCTCAGTGATCTGCCGCGTCATTTCTTGCGCGATGCTTTCACCCTCGTCCGCGCGGAGCTGTGCGCACCTGCCCAATCGCGGGCGAACTGGTAGGCCACGCGACCGCTACGCGAGCCACGCTCTAACGCCCACAGCAACGCGGCCTTCTGCATCGTGTCGTTATTCGTAACTGCTTGCCTGCCCGCCAACACCGCGACCCAGTGCGTCGCAATATCGAGATACTGCTGCTGATCAAACGGATAAAACGACAGCCATAAGCCAAACCGCTCGGAGAGGGAAATTTTTTCCTCCGTTGTTTCGCCCGGATGAATTTCGCCGTCCTCGGTGTGTTTCGTTTCGAGGTTCTCGCTCATTTTTTCCGGCATAAGATGGCGACGATTACTGGTCGCGTAGACGAGTAAATTATCGTTGGTCGCGGAGATGCCGCCATCGAGCACAGACTTGAGTGCCTTGTAGCCGGGGTCATTGGCCTCAAAGGATAAATCGTCGCTGAAAATAATGAAGCGCTCTGGCCTGCTTGCAACGAGGTCTGCGATCTCGGGGAGATCGACCATATCGGCGCGATCCACCTCGATCAATCGTAAACCCTGTTTCGCAAACGCTTGCAATGATGCTTTCACCAGCGAAGATTTGCCCGTGCCGCGCGCGCCAGTAAGGAGCACATTATTGGCTGATCGACCCATGACGAACTGGCGGGTGTTGGCCTCGATACGTGCTTTTTGGTCGTCGATATCCTTGAGGTCACTCAGGCGGATCACGTGCGGATGCGCAACACCGACCAGCGATCCGCGTCGCCCAAACATCGTCTGCTCACGCCGCCAGCGATAGGCGATAAAACGTTTCCAATCCGGAGCCGTGTTGCCGACAGGCAAATGTTGCTCAACGCGTTCCAGCAATCCTTCAACGCGCTCAAGCACGCGATCCACTTTGGAAAACATCACGAACGATAATCCGCGTTGATTTTCACGTAGTCATAAGAGAAATCACATGTCCACACGGTCGCTGATTCGGCACCCCTACCCAACTCAACCCGGACAAGGATCTCACTTTCCTTCATCACCGCTGATCCCAATTCTTCGCGATAGCTGGCTGCACGTCCACCGTTTTCAGCCACCAGCACAGCACCCAGATAAAGCTTGATGAGGTCGGTGTCGAGATCG
The DNA here is from genome assembly GCA_031401935.1 of Betaproteobacteria bacterium. Lineage (GTDB taxonomy): Bacteria > Pseudomonadota > Gammaproteobacteria > Burkholderiales > Usitatibacteraceae > UKL13-2. Next base: position 15,860 of record JANNRY010000365.1, read on the forward strand.
TTCACACCGGCATAGCCAATCGCGGCAAGGATGCGGCCCAGATTCGGGTCGCTGGCAAAAAATGCAGTTTTCACCAATGGCGAATTGGCAATCGCTTTGCCAATCTTCATGCATTCGGCGTGGCTCTTGCCGCTCTGCACTTTGATAGTCATGAATTTTGTCGCGCCTTCGCCATCGCGCACGATGGCTTGCGCAAGGGCAATCGCGACATCATTCACCGCGAGTTGCAGCTTCACGTATTCAGCCGTGCCTTCGCCGTTAATCGGCGGGTTACCTGCTTTGCCCGTCGCGATCAGGATCAGGGAATCGTTGGTGGATGTATCGCCGTCGATGGTGATGGCGTTGAATGATATTGCCGCAGCAGTTTTCACCATGTCGGCAAGCACATCCGGGCCGACGACGGCATCAGTGGCAATGAAACCCAGCATGGTCGCCATGTTGGGCTCGATCATGCCCGCACCTTTGGAGATGCCGGTGATGGTGACGGTGTGGCCGTCGATATCAAGCTGTCGAGAAACCGCTTTCGGCACGGTATCGGTGGTCATGATCGCGTGTGCGGCATCGAACCACCCGGTCGGCGTGAGGTTGGCCACGCACTGCGGCACACCCGCCAAAATTTTGTCCATCGGCAGATGTTCGAGAATCACACCGGTGGAAAATGGCAACACCTGCTGGCGCGTGCAACCGAGCACTTTGGCAACTTCGTCACAGGTCGCCTTGGCGTCGGCAAAACCGGTGGCACCAGTACCTGCGTTGGCGCAACCGGTATTGATTACCAATGCGCGAATGTCAGCGCCGCGCTTCAAGTGTTCGCGACACACCAAAACTGGTGCTGCGCAAAAGCGATTCTGGGTAAACACACCTGCGGCCAGCGAGCCCTCCGCCAGTGAAATCACCAGCATATCTTTGCGATCAGGCTTCTTCACATGGGCTTTGGCATAGCCTAGCGTTACACCGTTGATAGGATGCAATGACTCTTGCGTGGGAAGCGTGTAATTGACTGGCATAAGAAATTCACCATTCTGAGGAGGAGTGCGGCAAAATTATGGCACGGATCGCGACCTACCTTTGACATCAAAACCATGAAAACCACATACACTGAAATTGCCCCTTTCGTCACCAAAGACGGCTCTGTCATCCGCGAATTGATGCACCCCGCCACGCATGGCGCAAGTACCATGAGCTTTGCCGAAGCAATCGTCGAGGCGGGCGGCACAAGTTTGATGCATCTTCACCCGCGCACAGAAGAGATTTATCACATCACCGGCGGCGCGGGAACAATGCGGCTGGGAGAGGTGGAATTCGATATTCGCAGCGGCGACACCATCACCATCCCGCCCGGCACAAGGCATAACGTGACCAATACTGGTGTCGAGCCGCTAAAAATTCTGTGTGCTTGTCATCCGGCGTACTCGGATGACGATACGACTTTACTTTAGAAAGTAAAGCAAAAAACACCTTTTGTGTCCGCCAAGCAGGTCGGCATGCGACCGGCGGGGCGGCATGAAACTCATTTCCTAGAACGAACCGAGTGCAGCTACCTTTGCCAAAACTGCGGGTTTTTCTGATTCAGTCACATCGCGCCATACGACCATAAGATGTGGCACACCGGTATCGACAAATCCGGCCCGAAGATCAACAACCCGAGCCGTGGCATCGCCAACACTTCCAAAGATTGCAGCGCAAGGGCCGAGCAGATCAAACGTATTGCGCAACATGTATTCCGCCAGACTGCCAACTTCGCGAATATTTCTCATCTGTTCGGGCGACATCCGCCG
>JANNRY010000366.1:0-8959 GCA_031401935.1 Betaproteobacteria bacterium
TTATTGGCGACGATGACTTCGATGGCATCTGCACCACCGCGATACGTTGATCGCGCGACGTCCACGGTATTGAGCAACGCGGGCAACCAGTTTGCCTCGTTGTAGGCAGGGATAACAAGTGAAAAGCGCGGCGCAGTCACAGATGCAAAGCACCTTCCTCCATCGCCGACACCTGCTCACGCAATTCCAGAATCCGATCCTGCCAATAGCGCTGCGTGTTGAACCACGGAAAGGCCAGCGGAAATGCCGGGTCTTCCCAACGCTGCGCGAGCCACGCTGCGTAGTGGATCAAACGCAATGTTCGCAGCGCTTCCAGCAGATGCAATTCGCGCCGATCAAAGTCGGCGAACTCTTCGTAGCCTTCGAGCACGTCGCGTAACTGGCGCGTCATTTCTTCGCGCGAACCGGACAGCAGCATCCACAAATCCTGCATCGCCGGGCCCGTTCTGCAATCATCGAAATCGACGAAGTGCGGACCATCGTCGGTGTAAAGCACGTTGCCGACATGGCAATCGCCGTGCAGACGAATGTTGGCAACATCGCCTGCTTGCGCATAGCAGGCACGCACGCCTTCGAGCGCCTGATCGATCACACTCACCCATGTTTCGCGCAAGTCTGCTGGAATGAAATTATGTTTCAACAGCCAGTCGCGCGGCTGATCGCCGAAGTTGGCGATGTCGAGCAATGGCCGATGCGCAAACGTATGGATCGCGCCCACGCCATGAATGCGCCCTAGAAAACGCCCCATCCATTCGAGTACATCAGGATTGTCCAGCTCGGGCGCGCGGCCGCCACGACGCGGACTCAAACTGAATCGGTAACTGGCAAATTCAAACAACGTGTTGCCGCCAATATTGAGCGGCGGCACAACAGGAATTTCACGATCAGCGAGCTCTTGCGTGAACGCATGCTCTTCGAGAATTTGCGCCTTACTCCAGCGACCGGGGCGATAAAATTTGGCGATCAGCGGCTTCGCCTCTTCGATGCCGATTTGATACACGCGGTTCTCATAACTGTTCAACGCCAGCATGCGACCATCGGCAAGGAAGCCGGTACTTTCGATGGCATCGAGAATGACATCTGGGGTCAAGCGGTCGTACGGCGTTGTATTCTCGGACATGCGGTATTGTAACCGTCGCTGTGGCGCAGGCTGTGCGTAATACGGTAAACACTAGCACTGGTGCGGTTTTCGGCGCATTTGTTGCCTGAAATGCGCACCAGTACTAGCGTTTGAGAAAATTGTAATCACTGTCATTTCGAACCCGGCCTTATCGGGTGAGAAATCTGCTGTTGATTACACCAACAGCAGATTTCTCACTGCGTTCGAAATGACAGTGATGTAGCGGCAGTTGTGCTGACACGCTCAACGCACTGCCTACGGAAGTCTCAAACCAAAAGCGATAAAATGCAGCAATCTCATCGAAAGTTTTCATCACATGTCCGTTCATAGTTGTCTCGATATCCTCACCGGCAAAGCCTCGCTGGGTCCGACGCACGAACCCGTCACGATCAAAGGCTGGGTAAAAACCCGCCGAGATTCCAAGGCCGGGATTTCATTCGTCAACGTATCCGATGGTTCCTGCTTTCACCCGGTGCAGGTCGTGGTGCCGAATACGCTGGCCAACTACGCCGATGAGGTGCAAAAGCTGACCGCTGGCTGTGCGGTCGAAGCGATAGGACTGATCGTGCCTTCGCCCGCGAAAGGGCAGCCGTTTGAAATGCAGGCCACCGCCATCAAAGTCGTCGGCTGGGTCGATGATCCCGATACGTACCCGATCACGCCCAAAGCACACACCATGGAATTTCTGCGCGAAGTCGCGCACCTGCGGCCCCGCACCAACGTCATCGGTGCGGCCACGCGCGTGCGCCACACGATCGCGTCGGCCATCCATCGTTTCTTTCACGAGCACGGCTTCCTGTGGGTGAACACGCCCATCATCACGGCCGCTGACGCCGAAGGTGCGGGTGAGTTGTTTCGCGTCTCCACGCTCGACATGATGAATCTGCCGAAGACGCCTGATGGCAAAGTCGATTTCACGCAGGATTTTTTTGGCCGCGAAGCGTTCCTTACAGTTTCAGGACAATTGAACGTGGAAACCTATTGCATGGCGCTGTCCAAGGTCTACACCTTCGGCCCCACCTTCCGCGCCGAGAATTCCAACACCTCTCGCCACTTAGCCGAATTCTGGATGATCGAGCCCGAGATCGCTTTCGCCGATTTGGCTGACGACGCCACGCTTGCTGAAGCAATGCTGAAATACATCATCACGACCGTGCTGTCCGAGCGCGCTGACGACATGGCATTTTTTGAAGAGCGCATCGAGAAAGGCCTGATCGCGAAACTTGAAAACATCGTCAAGTCCGAATTCGTGCGCATGGACTACACCGATGCGATCAAGGTGCTCGAAAACGCGAAAGAAAAATTCGAATATCCGGTGAAGTGGGGCATTGATCTGCAATCAGAACACGAGCGCTTCATCGCCGAAAAGTACGTCAACGGCCCGACGGTGTTGATGAATTATCCGAAGGAAATCAAGGCGTTTTACATGCGTCTTTCTGATGACGAGAAGACCGTGGCGGCGATGGATGTGCTGGCACCCGGCATCGGCGAAATCATTGGCGGCTCGCAACGCGAAGAACGCTTGGATGTGCTCGACAAACGCATGGTGGAGTGTGGGCTCGATGTCGCGCATTACAGCTGGTATCGGGATTTGAGGCGTTACGGCACTGTGCCGCATGCGGGGTTTGGGTTGGGCTTTGAGCGGACGGTTTCGTACATTACCGGGTTGTCGAATGTGCGGGATGTGATTCCGTTTCCAAGGACGCCGGGGAGTGCGAGGTATTAATTCTTATTCCCTCGCCCCGCGTGCAGGGAGAGGGAATGAAAACAAACGGCGCTTGCGTGTTCGTTGCCGAGAGAATGGAGCACTACGAATATGCCACTGCAAGACAAAAACCTAGAAACCTTGTTCAAGAACAATCTCGCATGGGCGGATCGCATTCGCACCCAGCATCCGGATTTTTTTGAGCGACTTGCCAGGCAGCAAAATCCGCAATTTCTATGGATCGGTTGTTCCGATAGCCGTGTGCCTGCAAATGAGATCGTCGGCCTCATGCCGGGTGAAGTGTTCGTTCACCGCAATATCGCCAACGTCGTGGTGCACTCTGATCTTAATTGCCTCTCGGTAATCCAGTTCGCCGTGGATGTGTTGAAGGTGCAGCACATCATGGTCGTTGGACATTACGGCTGCGGCGGCGTGCGCGCGGCGTTGTTTGATCAGCGTGTCGGCCTTGCCGATAACTGGCTGCATCATGTACACGACGTGCGCGATAGACACGCGGATGCGCTGGCGGCAATCGGCCTGGACGAAGGCCGCCTTGATCGCTTGTGCGAACTTAATGTGATCGAACAGGTGGCCAACGTTTGCCAAACCACTATCGTCCGTGACGCGTGGGAGAAGGGGCAGGAGCTGGCTGTGCACGGTTGGGTTTATGGCATCAAGAATGGATTGTTGCGCGATTTGAATGTCACTATCGTAAATCGTTCAGAAGCTGCGGGTGTGCGCAAAAGTGCCATCAACAAGTTGGCCGACCGGGTGACTGACCATGATCGCTTCTACACCAAGTTTGAGCGTACAAAGTAAAAGGCCGGAGCCACTCGAAAGAGGGTCCGGCCAGTGTTGCAGGAACGGGATTACAACTTCGTTGGTTCAACCGGCGGCACTTCCGGTGTCGGTGCCGGTGCGGGTGTGGGTGCTGGCATCACTGGTGGCTCGATCACAATTGGCCGTGGCGTTGGTGCCGGTTCCACGATTGCTGGTAACGGCGGAACCACTTCCGGTTGCGGAGTTACCACGGCACTCGCTGGCGCGATTGGAATCGGCGCGACCTTTTTAGTGACGACGGGTGCTGGTTTCGCGATCACACTGTTTGCAGGTGGCGTGCGAAGTGCATCAGGTGCAACCATTTCTTTTGCGGCAGGTGCCTCAACAGGCGCTGGCTCAATGGCCGGTGCAGTTGGCGCAACAAGCGTTTTCGGCACGATCAGATGCGGCGCGGATACCGCCGTTTCAATTTTCGCGGAATGTGATTCGGAATACATATTCACACCTACCGCGATGCTGGCGACGACTGCAATCATCCCGACCGCAATCCATATTGGATGCGATGATTTTCCAGAAAAGCTGCCGGAATAGCTACCGTGCACTGGTCTGAAATCGTCGAGCGTATGCGGCACGTTAGTGACCGCAGATGCTGGCGTCGGGTAGTTGAATCGTGGAGAGTTCATTTGGGCGGTTTGCATATTCATTCCTTTGACGCTGTGGCGGATACCACAACGACAGTGTAGGTCGTGACCTTTGGGGGCTGTGTAGGTCTGCGGTCAGTTGGCCTGTAGGAATATGCCGGGTTCACATCACGTCATTGCCCAGCGTGGCGCGACTTCTAAATGTAAAATCAACGCATGCACACACCATCAAACAATATGACCACGCGCGGCTTTTCGATGATCGAATTGGTGATGGTGATGGCGGTCATCGCCATACTTGCCCTCGTCGCGTTGCCGACGCTGCTCGACCGCAATGTGCGGCTGCAGGTGCAGGAAGCGACGGCACTTGCGGATCTGGCCAAGGGCAAAGTCGCTGCTTTCTATGTGGACAAAAAAGAGATGCCCAATAACAATGAAGACGCGGGCGCGCCGGCGAAGGAGAAAATCGTCAGTACACTCGTGACGGGCGTGAGCATTGATAGTGGTGCGGTGACAATGACCTTTGGCAATAGTGTCAATTCGTCTATCGCAGGAAAAAACCTCACCTGGCGTCCCGCCGTCGTCGTAGGCGAGCCGACGACACCAATGGTTTGGCTCTGCAATACACGGCCAGTGCCCACAGCTATGACTGCGATGGGTGTCAACCGCACCGATATTCCGCCCAAGTGGCTGCCGATTGAGTGCCGTAGCTAAACGCGATTTGTCCGGTCGCAGTAAACTTGTATTTCTGTTCTCATCTAACGCCTACCGAGAGTTCATCATGACCGCCCGCGACGCCATACCCTCTGTAACCAATCTCAATACCAACAAATTGCTCGACGATATTTCCCGCCAGTGGGACGCCGACATCGTTGGGCAATTGACTGAATACATCAAGCTCCCCGCGAAATCGCCAGGTTTTGATCACGATTGGGCCAAGCACGGCTACCTTGATGCGGCCATCGAGCAGGCGCGCAAATGGGTGCTGGCGCAAAATGTCGCTGGCCTCACGCTGGAAGTGGTGCGTGTTGAGGAACGTACACCAGTTTTGTTTTTTGACATTCCCGCCACCGGCGGCGTTGATCCCGACCAAACTGTCCTGCTCTACGGCCACCTCGACAAGCAGCCTGAAATGACCGGTTGGCGCACGGGTCTCGGCCCGTGGATTCCTGTGTATGAAGACGGCAAACTTTATGGCCGTGGCAGCGCTGACGATGGTTACGCCGTGTTCTCGGCGCTGTCGGCCATCATGGCGCTCGATGCGCAAGGCGTTGCGCGTCCGCATTGTGTGGGCCTGATTGAGACTTGCGAGGAAAGCGGTAGCTACGATTTGCCTTACTACCTCGAAGCACTTGCGGCACGCATGGGCCAAGTGAAACTTGTTATCGCGCTCGATTCCGGCGCCGGCAACTACGACCAGATGTGGGTCACGACCTCGCTGCGCGGCCTGGTCAATGGCACGCTCACCGTGAACGTGCTGACCGAGGGCGTGCATTCGGGAGATGCGGGTGGTGTGGTGCCGTCTTCATTTCGCATCGCGCGCCAATTGCTTGATCGCATCGACGATTCACGCACCGGTGTGGTCAAACCTGCCGCGTTCAATTGCGAGATTCCGGCCGAGCGGGTGACGCAAGCCAAACAAGCCGCCGACATACTCGGTGAAGCGATGTGGAAAAGGTTCCCGTGGGATAGCTGTTGTGATGATGGCGGCAAATTCACGTTCGTGCAGCCAACAACAAAAGATCCGGTTGAATTGATTTTGAATCGCACCTGGCGCGCCGCGTTGGCAGTGACGGGTGCAGATGGTTTGCCAAGTATCGAAATGGGCGGCAACGTGCAGCGCCCCTACACATCGCTAAAACTGTCATTGCGCCTGCCGCCGCTGGTCGATGGTGAAAAAGCCGCCGCGCAATTGAAGCAAACACTTGAAAACGATCCGCCATATTCCGCGCACGTAACCTACAACTTCGAACAAGCCGCCACCGGCTGGAACGCGCCCGCGATTGCGCCGTGGCTCTCGGCGGTTCTAGATGTCGCCTCGCAAACGTTCTACGGCAAACCGGCCGCGTATCTGGGCGAAGGCGGCACCATTCCGTTTATGGCCATGCTGGGCGTGAAATTTCCCGACGCGCAGATGCTGATTACCGGTGTGCTCGGCCCGCAATCCAACGCCCACGGCCCGAATGAGTTTTTGCATGTGCCGTATGCGAAGCAGTTGACGGCAGCGGTCGCGATTGTGTTGGCGGGGGCGGTGTAGGGTGGTTTTGTTGTATTAAAAATCAAGCACTGGGGCGGGTTTCAGACTGAAAGTGGCTGAAGAAGCCCGCCAATGCTAGAGTAACGGTGGTCGACCACGCACTTGATCGTTAATCTTGCAATATGCCCTCGACCACCCGCCTGGCAATCGATACTCAGCAAGCCACCTTCAACGGCATCTTCTGGCCGCCTATTGATCAGCCACCATTCGCGCCAAGATGCTTCGCCATATTGATGCCGGTAACGCCGTAGCCGAGAGAATCGTACAACGCTTGCGCACCCGGATTGTGCCCAAAAACATGCAGGCCAATACTGGATAGGCCAAGCCTCTTGACGATTGGCTCCAATGCTTCGAACGCGGCCCTTGCGTGTCCTTGTCGGCGAAATTGTGTGTTGATTTCAACGTCGTAAACGTATGCTGATTGCAGTCCATTTTTTTCTATGACGGCAAACCAGATGAAACCGACCGTGGGGCCCGCCTCGGTCGATTTGATTTCAAAAATGTAGTTGTCTGGCGTTTGCAGTCCCTGCGGAAGCGAGCTATCAAAATCCGCTTGCGAGCGCGCGAGTGCACCCTCTGCAGGCCAGCGACCAGCGGCAACGTTATCATCGGCGTAACCTGCTACTGCACGTTCCCGATATTGCGGATATGCTTCTGCGGACATTGGAACCAATATGGTCACGGCGTTTTCCTTTGCGGTGTCAGCAGCGCACCCGCGGCGTATTCGTGGTTGTCGCACTTCGTTACGATTGTTGCCAACTTTTTATTTTTTTCTGGCGTAATGTGTCAATGGGAGCCAGATCATCAAAGGGTCATTATGACAATATCCAGCAACGCTTTTTACGCTCGTTGTGTTCAACGCCTGAAACGGTTCGCGACTGCCAGTAGCACATTTTTTCTCATCACGATGGCAGGCACATCGGCATTCGCACAATCGACACAAAGTCTGGTCGGCTTTTGGTACAAGCCCGCAGAATCCGGCTGGGGCCTGAGCATTCAGCAGCAGGGCACTAGCACATTCGCGGTCTGGTTTACTTATGATCTGCAAGGTGCCACCACCTTCAATACACTTCAGTGTACGTTTGGTGGCAGCACCTGTGCGGGCGATATTTTTACTTATACCGGTACGCCGCTGGCACAGATCACGGCGGGAGCGAATGCGTTGGGAACCAAGATCGGTACCGGTTCCATCGTTGTCACCGGCACCAATCGGCTCTCGCTCAGTTACAGCATCGGCAATGTGAATCAAACCAAAACGGATCTCGAGCCGCAGAATTTTGTGGCCGCCGACCAGGTGCCGATCTGCACGCTAACGGTGCCTATCGTCAACCCTACACTACCTGCGGTAGATTCCCGCGCTAACCTGACTAACTACACCGATCACTGGTGGGGTGGCGCTGCTGCATCGGGCTGGGGCATCCAGATTTCACATCAGGGAACGCAAGTTTTCGCGGGCTGGTACAGCTACAACCCGGCGGGAAAGGCGACGTGGCTCACATTACAGGGCGTGCAGGACAGCAACAATGCCAAGCGATTCACTGGCACCATCTTCCAGGTCTCTGCTGGCTCACCGTATCCACAAATCACCGGTCCGATTTCACCGACTGCCAATGTAGCGGTGGGCACGTTTGAATTCAATTTCACTGATGGCGTAAAAGGCTCTTTCACGTATTCGCTGCCGCAATTGAGCATTGCCAATCGCACGTTGCCGCTTGAACGCTTCGCGATTGCAGGCGGCGCGCTAAACGTTTGCACCGTGACAAAAACGGCTTTGGTGAGCGCACAGGTTGCCTCAAGATTCCTTAATCAGGCAACGTTTGGTCCCAAGATGGCCGAGATTGACGCGGTGAGTGCGTCGGGCCTAGAAGCGTGGCTTGACTCACAATTCAGCAAACCACAAACGTTGCATTTGCCACCGGTAACCACGTATCTCAACACGCTGGCACCTGATGCGCAACGCGGCCAGACGGCATTCCAATGGAGCCTTTGGAAGAACTTCTCCAGCGGCGATGACGCGCTACGGCAACGTGTGGCCTTCGCGCTGTCAGAGATATTTGTCATCTCGCTCAACAGCAATCTTGCCTTCAGCTATCCACGCGGCCCGGCGCAATATCTCGATACACTTGGGCTGCATGCGTTCGGCAATTACCGCAATCTGCTTGAAGCCGTGACGTACTCGCCAATGATGGGCTTGTATCTGACGCACCTGCGCAATCAAAAGGAAAATGCCACGACAGGCACCGTGCCGGATGAAAATTACGCGCGTGAGGTGATGCAGTTGATGAGCATCGGCCTGTATCAACTCAATCCGGATGGCACACAAAAACGCGATCCCACTGGCAAATTGATTGAAACTTATTCCAACGCCGATGTTTCCGGCATGGCAAAGGTGATGACGGGCTTGAGCTGGGCTGGGCCGGATACTTCCAATAACCGATTCAGTGGCGGCGGCCTCG
>JANNRY010000367.1:0-3031 GCA_031401935.1 Betaproteobacteria bacterium
TTGGGACACTTCGCGTACCACTTCGAATATTTTCTGCACCATGATCGGTGCCAGGCCCATCGAAGGTTCATCGAGCAATAACAATTTTGGTTGCGCCATCAACGCGCGGCCAATGGCCAGCATTTGCTGCTCACCGCCCGAAAGCGTTCCTGCGGTTTGACTACGCCGCTCCTTGAGCCGCGGGAACAAAGTAAACATGCGCTCAATATCGACGGCTATTCCCGCTTTGTCGTTGCGCGTGTAAGCGCCCATCTGCAAGTTTTCTTCGATGGTAAGAATCGGGAATACGCCACGTCCTTCGGGCACCAGTCGCAGCCCTTTGCTGGCGATCTCGTAGGCGGCCTGGCTGGCAATGTCTTCGCCGTTGTAATTGATCGTGCCGACAGTTGGTGCCAATAATCCACTGATCGCTTTTAACGTCGTGCTTTTGCCCGCGCCATTGGCACCGATCAAGCAGACCAGTTCATGCTCTGCCACGTCGAAGGTAATGCCTTTGACAGCCTTGATGCCGCCGTAGCCAATGTGAATATCTTTCAAACTTAACAGGCTCATGCCGCCGCCGCTTTTTCAGGCGCCACACCCAGATAGGCCTCGATGACTTTCGGGTCTTTCTGCACATCGGCGGGAATGCCCTCGGCGATCTTCTTGCCGTATTCCAGCACGGCAATGCGGTCACACAGTCCCATCACCAGTTTCACATCGTGCTCGATGAGCAAAATCGTGATGCCTTGCCCGCGAATCAATTCCAGTAGCGTGCGCAAGGAGTGCTTTTCGGTCGCATTCATGCCCGCAGCAGGTTCATCCAGCGCCAGCACTTTCGGATCGGTCGCAAGCGCGCGGGCGATTTCCAGACGACGCTGATCGCCGTAGGAAAGGTGTTTTGCCAAATCGTTGGCGCGTGCGTCGAGCCCGACAAAGGCAAGCAGTTCGAGCGCGCGTTTTTGTATTGCCGCCTCTTCCATCCGCGTGGCGGCATTGCGGGTGATCGCGCCCCATACGCCGGCACGCGTGCGTACATGACGGCCGATCATGACATTCTCGATCGCCGAAAGATTGGCGAATAGACGAATATTCTGGAAGGTACGCGCAATGCCGAGTGCGGCGATGCGGTCTGGCGTTAATTCCTTGAGCTGATGACCCTGGAATGTAAACGTGCCTTCATCAAACGGATAAAGGCCAGTGAGCACGTTGAACAGTGTAGTTTTGCCTGCACCATTGGGTCCGATCAAGCCGTAGATAGAGCCTGCGGGAATGGCAAAGCTCACTTCGGATAGCGCAACCAAGCCGCCGAATTTTTTAGTGATCCCGCTGATCTCCAGAATAGGCGTCGCCACCGCGCTCATTCCTTAGTCAATTCGCGTTTGCGCACGGCCGACGGCATCAGCCCGGCCGGACGAAACAGCATCATTAGCACCATCGCAAAACCGAACAGCAACATGCGCAGCACTTCGGGCTCAATCCACATCTTGCCGAACAACGCCATCTGCGCGGGTTCAACGGTATAGCGCAGGATCTCAGGCACGAATGACAGCAATATCGCGCCAATGACGACGCCGATGATATTGCCCATGCCGCCGAGCACCACCATCGCAAGCACCATCACGCTTTCGTTAAGCACGAAGCTCTCCGGACTGATAAAGCCTTGAATCGCCGAAAACATGCCGCCCGCAATACCACCGAATGAGGCGCCCATCGCAAACGCCAGCAGCTTGATGCGCGTGGTGTTGATGCCCATTGCGCGCGCTGCCATTTCGTCTTCGCGAATTGCCTCCCATGCACGACCAATGCGCGAATTCTGTAGCCGACGGTTGATCACGATCACGATCAGCATGATCACCAGCAGTAAAAAATAATACTTGATCGTGCCGGACAATACGAAATCGCCGATCTTCGTGTCATTGCCAAAGTCGATGCTGCCGATTTTGATCGAGTCAATCGTGGAGATGCCTTTGGGGCCGTTGGTGATGTTGATTGGCTCGGACAAATTGTTCATGAAAATCCGCACGATCTCGCCAAAACCCAGCGTGACGATGGCCAGATAATCGCCGCGCAATTTGAGCGTGGGCGCACCAAGCAACACGCCGAAAATACATGCCACCAGTGCACCAATCGGCAAGATGATCCAGAACGGGAGATGCAATCCAAAATGCGGCGAAGCCAGGAGTGCATACACATACGCACCAACGGCATAGAAAGCGATGTAGCCCAAATCCAGCAAGCCCGCAAAGCCGACCACGATATTGAGGCCAAGCGAAAGCAGTACAAACAGAATGGCGAAGTTGGTAATGCGCACCCACGCGGTGCCAGCCATCGCCAGCACAAACGGCAGCGCAATGAGCGCGATCGCAATCATAACCACGCCGGGCCAGAACAGCGCAGGGTTCTTTCGCATTTTCGTCAGCTTCGTTTGCAAACTCATGCGCGATCCCCCACCCGCTCACCCAGCAGTCCGGAAGGCCGGAACACCAGCACCAGTATCAGCACGATAAACGCATAAACATCTTTGTAGTTGCTGCCAAACAGGCTGCCGTTTGCATTGGCCTCGCACATGCGCGAAAAGCCGGGCAGCCATTCATTCAGAAAGCAGACGTTGGTTAAGTCGCCCATGTAGCCCGCACCAAAGGCTTCGATGAGTCCGATCAAAATACCACCCAGCACCGCACCGGCAAGATTACCGATGCCGCCCAGCACCGCAGCCGAAAACGCTTTCAGACCCAGCAAAAACCCCATTTGGTAATGTGCAATACCGTAGTACGAACCAACCATCACACCGGCCATCGCGCCAAGGCCTGCACCGACGACGAAGGTAAACGAAATCACGCTGTTGATATTGATGCCCATCAGCCCGGCGACTTGCGGATTTTGCGATGTTGCCCGCATGGCGATACCGATGCGTGTTTTGTAGACCAGCAATAGCAGCCCGGCCATCATCGCCATCGAGAGCAGCATTATCACAATCTGCACGTTGGTGATGGTCGCACTGTTGGTGGAAGCCGTGAAATGGTAGGTTTGCGTCGGGAAAATTTGCGGG